>NZ_JBHWGV010000021.1:9336-52176 GCF_042732955.1 Kitasatospora sp. NPDC059747
TACCGCGACGGGCCGCCCGCCTCGCCCGGGGGGGGGGGGTGGGGGCTCTGGGGGGCGGATCTGTTGGGGGGGGGGGGGGGGCGCGGCGGGGGGGGGGCCCCCGGGCCCCCCCCCCCCGGCGGCAGGGTGTCGGTCAGGACCGACTGGCGGTGACCGGCTGACCGTGCTGGTCGCGCAGCTGGGCCATCAGCTGCGTCAGGGTCGCGCTGGACAGCGGGATCTGCTGACCGCGGATCGCCTGGGCGACCACCCGGCGGGTCAGCTTGTCCTCCGCCTCGACCGCCTCGCGGGCAATGGCCAGCAGTTCCTCGGTGTCCAGGTCAGTGCGGCGGTCGGAGACCTCCTGGTCAGTGACCTGTGGGGCGGTGACCTGACCAACGACGGTCGGTCGGCTGGTGACCGGCTCGGCGCCACCGGGGTGACCGCCCAGGTCAGCGGGCGTGGTCAGGCTGACCGCGCTGACCGGGGTCGGCTGCGGCGGGTTCTCCGACACGGTGACCGGACGACCGACCGGCTGACCCGCGCCCCAGTGACCGGCGCTGTCCTGACGGCCGGTCAGCGCGGCCGGTCGCTCGGTCAGGTCAGCCTCGACGGCCACCTGACCGAGGTCGGCTTCGGTCGCTCGATCACCACGGTTGTCGGGGTCAGTCGGGTTGACCTGTCCGCGGGCGATGAGGATGTAGAGGTGGACGGCACCGGCCAGGGCGAGCGGGGCGATGGTGGACAGCACAGCGACAACCGTGTCGCCTAGCCGCAGTCCGGTTGCGGCGCTCTGCTCGTTCATCCGGACTGCGTGCAGGGCGTTGGCCCACAGGCTCGCCCCGGTGGCCGCGCCGAAGAGCGTCCAGACGTAGATCCGGGCCCGCAGCGGGGCATCACGCAGCACCAGCAGGGCGCGCACGCCGTAGGAGATGAACCCGTCGATCACAAGCGGGAACAGGTAGGTGAGGAAGCCTCGGACGTGGATGGCGATGGCCATCTGTTGGAGGGCGTCGTAGGAGAGCGCGCAGCCGGCGGCGCCGAGGGCGATGACGACGGCCCGGTCCCAGCCCGTGACGGGGGCGGTGGTCGGCGTGCTGGTGGTCACGCGGCCGTCCCGAAGCCGTGGCGGCCGAGCTGGTCGGCGGTGCTGGTGCCGGCCGAGGCGGCGCGGGCGGCTTCCTCGGCGATCTCCCGGTGGCGGATCGCCCGGCGGGTCTCACGGTAGAGCCTGAGGGCGTGCTCGTCGGTGATCTTGAGGAGCCAGGCGAGTCGGTCGACCGGGACGCCCTGGCGGTACCCGGCGAGGACGATCGCCCGGCGCTCGGCCTTGGTGAGGTGGACGTCGCGCCCGGACAGGGTGGCGTTGACCCGGCTGTAGTCGAGGCGGTCGGCGATCTTCCTGTGCAGGGGCTCGCGCTCCTCCTCGGTGAGGCCGCCCCGGATCCCGTGGGTGTCGCCCGTCTCCAGGGCGGCGTCCAGGCAGGCGCGGGCGACGGGGCACTGGGCGCACAGCGCCTTGGCGGTGGTGATCTTGCCCGCGTCCTCTGGTCCCGGGAAGAAGGCCTCCGGGTCGACGGGGTTGTGCTCGGTCGGGTTGCAGGCGGCCTGGTCCTGCCAGGTGTGGTCGCCGAGGCCGCGGTGGCGGGCAGGTGTGGTCATGCGGGGTGTGCTCCGATCGCTCTCCGCGCGCAGGGCGGCGTCGGCGGAGAGGTGCGCTGGGTCGGTGAGTTGTGGGCGGCTCGCCGGGGCGGCCGGGTGCGGCGGCGGTCAGGCGGCGCGCTGGAGGCGTCTGCGGTCGACCGGCTCGAAGGCGACCCGGGTGGTCATCTGGGCGAGCCGGGAGGTGACGCGGTCACCGAGGCAGGTGCGGAGGTCCTTGATCGGCAGGTTGCTGGTGATCAGGGTCGGGAGCATGTGGTTGTAGCGGCGGTTGATCAGCCGGTAGGTCTGCTCTTCGACGAACTCGGAGCTCTTGGCGGCTCCGAGGTCGT
Source organism: Kitasatospora sp. NPDC059747 (assembly GCF_042732955.1). Lineage (NCBI taxonomy): Bacteria > Bacillati > Actinomycetota > Actinomycetes > Kitasatosporales > Streptomycetaceae > Kitasatospora > Kitasatospora sp. NPDC059747. Next base: position 11,310 of record NZ_JBHWGV010000021.1, read on the forward strand.
CGAGGATCAGCAGCGGCACCCGGCTGTAGGCGGCGAGGACCCGCTCGGCGTCGGTGTCCGAGCTCGGCCGCAGCTCTGCGTAGAGGTCAGCGGCAGTGGTCGCCCGCCAGCGCACGCCGATGCCGGCCTGCACCAGCCCCCGGACAGCGCCGTACGCCTCGTGGGTCTTGCCCGCGCCGACGACCCCGGCCATCAGCAGACTCGGGCCGGTGGCGACCTGACGGCGGGCACCGAGGCTGGGAGCGACGGCCTGGGCGGCAACCTGCCGCACCCAGGCCAGGACCTGCGGGTGCTCGGCGACCGCATCGCGGTAGCGCGGCGGCATCCCGGCGGACAGCGCGTCCTCCGGCGAGAACGGCTCCGGCTCGTCCGCGAGTTCGTCGACCGTGGCCCAGTCGATGCCCCGGGTGGCGAGGATCTTGGCCATCCGGTCGAGCACCGACGGGCCGTCGGCGAGGGTCTGCGGGTCGCGGCGGGTACGCATCACAGCTCCTCGGCGTAGGCGGCGGCAGCGTCGACCGGGTTGGTCCACGCCTGGTGAGCGGGCACGTTAGGCCGCGAGCCCGGCCGCGCCAAACCGGCGCCCTGGGCGTTCATGGCGTCGTTGACCAGGCTCGGCAGCCGGGACGGATGGCCCTGGATCTCGGCAAACCGCCGCAGCCCGGACCGGACGTGCTCGGCCGCAATGCCTTCGTCCAGCAGGGTCTTGACGACCTTGCCGAGGTGGCCCAGCACGCTGCCCGGCGGGCGCCGGCTGCATGCGGCGACGTACTCGCCGATCAGCTGGCTGGCCGAGACGGTGTCCGCGTCGGGCGCCTGGTGCCCCGTAGGGAAAGAAGATCCAGGATCCAAGATCCTAGATCCAGGCGCCGAGGGCTCCGGGAGGATTCGACGAGGCTTCGGGGAGTCCTCGGCGAATGCCGTTTGACCTGCGGCTTTTCGAGGTTCCGGCACCGGCGCACGATCGGCGGCGACCGTCGGGTCCGCCCCGCCCGCACCAGCCGAAGCGGCCGGTGCGGGTGCGGTCGGGAGGGGCTCGGATCGTGGGTCGAGCCCGGCCGGAGTCCTCGCCGAGGTTTCGGCGAACTCTCGCCGAGCGCTCGAAGAGGTCTCGGCCACGGTTCCCGAGGTGTCGGCGAGGGCGGCCCGCTGGATGCAGGGGCCCTTGCAGACGCCGCACCGCTGCGGCTCGCAGTGCGGGCACACGGGCAGCCGGGACAGGCTCGGCTTGTCGATCTTCTGGTGGTTGTTCCAGGTCGGGTAGTGGAAGTACTTCCGGCCGTCGCAGCCGGTGTACCGGCAGATGGCGCCGGCAGAGGCGAGCTGCTGGAGGTGCTGCTCGACGTCCGCCCGGCCGATCTCGTCGCGCATCGGCCAGATGAGGCCGTAGACGATCGCGGCGTTGTCGCGGTGGCGGCCGTGGTCGTCGGCGTGGTTGGTCATGCCTAGGAAGGTGACCATCGCGGGTATGGACACCTCGGCGAGCGTCTCGCTCACCCAGGTCTCGGGCTTGATCGCTCGAATACGCGCCATGTCAGCGGCCCCGAACTGCAGGACATGCGGCGACGGCGAGTTGGCCGGTCGTGAGGTCGAGGGTGTGCGGACGCGACCAGTCGGCGTTCGGGTGAGCCCGGACGATCCACTGCGCGGCGACCCTTCTGACGACAAGGCTCAACCGGAGCGGGCGGCCGGCGGCATCGGTCGCGCGGGCATACGCGCGGGGCCACTGCGTCGCCGGGTCCTTGAAGCTGACGGCCACGGCTACGGCCCCGGGGATCATGTGGGCGAGCTGGAGGGCGAGTCGGCGTCGGCGGCCGGTGTCCGGGCATGCCGGGGTTTCACCGGGCAGGGTGTGCATGCGATACTCCGTGCTTCGTAGGAGCGCGCGCGGCGGTCTCGTGCGAAGAAGTCCCGCTGCGCGCGTGGTAGTGAAATCGACGCCTTCCACGGCGTCGGGCCCGGCGTCCAGGAGCTGGTAACTCCCGGGCGCCGTTCGCTTTTTCCGACCCACGTGGGACGGAACGGAGCGCTGGCCATCGGTCGTTGGCCCCGCCTTCTGCGGCGGCGGGAGCACGACCATAGGGCGACCGGCTGCACAGATCCAGCTCATTGACTCCCCCTCGGCCGAGCAGCGATGACGCAAGCCGACCGACGAGCCCGGCGCCACTGTTCCGCCCCACCGGTCGCCCGGAGTGAGTCCGCGTGCGGCCGGACGGTCTCCCGCAGAATCCCCCTTGAAGAACCTCCACGCGAAACCCTCGGGACGACATTAGGTTTCCTAAAAGGAGCGGGTCAAAAAATGCCCGATATCTACGCGCGTAGCTCTGCCCGTTTCTCAGAGACTGAGAAACGATCTCCATACCACCGCTCCGGCCACCCCCAAGGACAGAAGCACCCCCACAGGCACCCCCTTGATTGTTTGACGGGAGGTCAAGTCGGCACTTGAATCGGCAACGTGATCAATGCCACTCGGGCGACAGCCCTGGAACTTCGGGACGCCTTCCCCTATATGCAAAGCTCGGAATTGATCACCCGCTCGGCAGGTATATTTCCCCGAGTGGCGCCACATGCCACTACGAACATTGAAGCCAACATTCAAGATTCAGGACTGAACAACATGCGAGCTATTGCCGTAAGACAGTTCGGCGGCCCCGAAGTGCTGGAACCCTGCGAGCTCCCCGAGCCCTCGGTTCGTCCCGGCCACCTGAAGCTCCGCACCCGCCTGGCCGGCGTCAACTACGCGGACATCCACCTTCGGGAAGGCACCTACCCGGCACCGATGCCCTGCCCGTTCATCCCGGGCAACGAGGTGCTCGGGAGCAGCGAGGACGGCCGGCGCTTCGTCGCGCTCAGCCGGGGAGGCGGCTATGCCGAGACCACCGTCGTCCACCGCAAGCTCGCCTTCGAGGTGCCGGAGGGCATCGCCGACCACGACGCGATCTCGCTGATGCTCCAGGGCAACACCGCGTGGCACCTGCTCTTCACCGACCTGCGGGTTACGGCCGACGACACCGTCCTGATCCCGGCCGCCGCCGGCGGCGTCGGCTCCCTCGCCGTCCAGCTCGCCAAGCACGCCGGGGCGAGCGTCGTCGCCATGGCCTCCAGCGAGGAAAAGCGCATCACCGCCCGCGAGTTGGGGGCAGACGCCGTCGTCGATTCCTCCATGGCCGAAAGCCTCACTGAGCGGATCCTCGACGCGGCAGGCGGCCCCGTCTCGGCTGCGCTGGAGATGACGGGTGGCGATGTCTTCCACGCCACCCTCGCCGCCCTCACCCCCCGCGGCAGGATGGCCGTCTTCGGTGCTGTCACCGGTGTCGACGGCCTCGTGCCGATCACCAGCCTGCTCGCCGGGTCGAAGGCCGTCAGCGGCTTCTGGCTCCCGAACCTCTACCCGTCGCGCACACACCTCAACGACTCGATGTCCGCGCTGTTCACCGCGGTCGCCGAGGGCTGGCTCAAGCCCCTCAACGGGCCGGTCTACAAGCTCGGCCAAGCCCGTCAGGCCCACCACGACCTCGCCGCCCGCCTCACCACCGGCAAGATCGTCCTCGACCTCGACCGCTGACGAACGTCGCATCCGACTTCCACGATCGCTCGTCCCTCACGTGCATTCGCGGTACACCCTCATCGCGCCGCCGGCCGGCGCGAACCATCCACTCGGAACCCACATGAAGATCACCAGCGCGTCCGCGGTCGACACCGTCCCAGGGCAACTCCGGAGCGACGCACCGCGCAAGCCACCCACTTCGCTCGCGGCCCGCGCCTTCGCCGTCCAGCAGGCCTTCACCAAGCTCCCCGGCAAAGTGCACGCGCTGCGCGCCATCGCCACCGCCGCCGGCCTCGACGACGCCACCACCCACCGCATCCTGCAGACCGGCGTCACCGACGGCATCTTCGAACAGGTCGGCCGCGGCCGCTACCGTCTCGGCACGGGCACCGCCCGCGCCGGCGTCCAGGCCATGGCCCACTCCCCCGGCGCCGCCTCGACCCACGGAATCCTCGAACGCCTCCACCACGCCACCGGCGGCCTCGCCCTGCTCTACGTCCTCTCCCCCTTCGGCGGCGCGAAACGGCTCTGCACCGACTACGTCATCGGCGACATGGACCCGGCCGAAGTCGGCATGACCGCCGAAGACGTCGTCTCCGTCTCCCGCTCCCTGCGCACCGGGGCCTCAGGACGCGTCATCCTCGCCTACCTGCCCCAGCCCATTCGCGAACTCGTCCTCGCCGAGGAAGTCCCGCCCACCGCCGGCCCCGGCGTCATCCGCGACAACGACGACCTCGCCGCGTCACTCGACGAGGTCCGCCGCCTCGGGTTCGGCGTCGGCCGCCAGGAGTGCATGGCCGGATGGGACTCCGTCGCGGCTCCGGTCCTGTGGCACGACTCCGTCATGGGCGCCGTCCTCCTGCTCAAGCGCTCCGCCGAAATGCCCAGCGACCTGCGCCCGTTGATCTACCACACCCTCAAGGCGGCCGAGAGCATCAGCGATCTGACCACGAGCCCGCTGGCAACGCCCGCCTGACCCTAATCGCGAGACGGCCGACAGCAAGGCTCAGGAGGGCGTGCCTCGCTCAATTCGTCGAGGGCACGTTGCACGAGCGGCTCGTGCCGGTATGGCACGAGGTGCTCGCGATAGCGGGTGGAGAGCGCCGGTGGCAGGATCCCGGCGGCCGCGACGGCGTGACGGACGACCTACGCCGCACGGTCCAGCTCACCAGCAGCGATCCGGGTCTCCAGGACCTGGAGCAGCCAGCCGCTGGCGTGCGGAGACCTCGCGCCGTCACGCGGCGTGGTCAAGTACGGCGTCACGGTGTCGATGTACCGGTCAGCCTCTCGGACGTCACCGAGGTTGAGAGCGACCCGAGCCCTGGCAAGCGTGAGCACGAGGTGGTGCGCGGCGTCGTCCGTGGTACCGCTGTGGGCGGCGAGGGTCTGCGCCGCCCTGTCCAACGAGCGGGCGGCACCGCCGGCTTCGCCTTGGCGGGCAAGGGCCAGGGCGTCCTCCTCGTGCAGCACGATCGCGAAGTCCGGCGAGTAATGCGGGAAAACGACACGGGCGGCACGGACGAGCAGGCGGGCATCAGCGGGATCGTCGGCGTCCAGGTAGCGGAGAGCCAACAGCATCATCGCCGCGGACACCAGCCCCGCGTCCCCCGCCACGGCAGCCGCCCGCATCGCGGCCAGGGTCTGGCGCTCACCCCGGGCGTACTCACCCAGCGTGTTGCAGATCCAGCCCAGCTGCAGCCCGCTGCTCGCCGCGAGCACGAGCAGCCGCCGGCCCGTTCGCCGGTCGTAGCCCGCAGTGGTCAGCAGCCGCACCGCCAGCCGGTGTTCGGCCAGAGCGGCTACGTACAGGGCATCCGGCGTGACATGCGAACGGTTGAACTGCTGCTCAAGGGACGCGACGCGGAGCTCAAGCCAGTCCAGTTGCTCCACCGCCGGCGGCGGTCCGTCCCGGGAATGCCCGCCCACCGGGTCGGCGACCCGTGCGCTCACGGCCGTCAGCTGGTCCGCGAGCGCGTGTCCCCGCAGGACCAGCGACGGCGGGCACGGAGCCTCCGCGAGGTGGCTGGAGCCCCGCAGAGCCGCGACCGCGCTCTCGGGAGTGTGCTGCCCGTCGTGCAGAAGCGCATCACCGACGGCCAGATACAGCCAGTGCGGCCAGCCCAACCGGTCGACCTCGACGGCCGGCACGTCATGGATCTCCGCCATCGCCAGCTGCGCGGTGTACTCCGGCACGATGCGCCCCGACTCCCACCGCGACACCTTCTCCCGCCGGGCCGCCATCCGCCCGAACCCGAGCCCGGCATGCCGTTCGGCCACAAGGCGGGCGTACTCGGGGTGCGAGAGGCCCATCCCCGTACGCAACAACATCAGCGGATGGACCATGGGCACTGCCTCGGAACTATCGGAATCACAGTCGGGAAGATCTGATCCCGCCACGCCATAAGAGCCTAGGCACCCCACCGGCTCCCCGCCAGGCAGCAAGGCACCCCCGAAGGCACCCCTCCACGCGGTTGCCAAAGTGATCATGCTCCGCACTGCGGGAGGATCACCGCTGGCAAGGCTCTTCGACGGCTGCAAGTGCGGCGTTCTCCGAGTACGCCTTCGCCTCCGAGCCCCATGGCCCTGCCAACGAGACCGCCACCTGACGTTCGGCGCCTTGTCCGTCAGGGGGCTGCAGAGGCGAGCGCATCCTGCTTGAGGCGGAGGTAAGCCGGCTCGTCGCCGAAGAGGTCGGGCTCGGGGGTCAACCGGATCCCCGTGGCCTTCTGCACGGCATCGGCGACGGTCCGGGCTGCCTCGGCGAACGCGGCGGCTGTGGCCTGACCGCCGGCGACGAGCGTGAAGTGCTTGGTCGACATGCGGACGCCCGGGGCGATCGTCTGGCCGAGGGTGAACCCGGCCGCCTTGATCAGCCAGCTGGCACTGACCCTGGTCAGGCCGTCGGGGAAGTCGTTCACGGGCGCCTCTTCGGCTCGAAGTTCCTCGGCCTGTCCGCCGTTGACCACGGGGCTGAGAAAGACGCTGCCGACGTTGCGGTTGTCGGGGTCGCTGGCGTCGAGCACCATGCCCTTGCTGCGTCGGACCGCTAGAACCGCGGCGGCGGCCTCGTCGAGCGGGACGGACTCGCCCTTGGCGATGCCCAGGAGCTTGGCGACCATCCCGTAGGTGATGGGAGTGCTCAGCTGGGCGGGACGAAGTCGGAAGGTGACGGTGAGCAGGGTCCAGCGGTTGGAGCGCTTGAAGATGCTGGTGCGGTGGCCGAGCCGGCAGTCCGCGGCCGAGAGCGTCACCTCGCGTCCTGCCGTCCAGTCCCAGGCGGTGACGTCAACGAGGATGTCCGCGACTTCCTGCCCGTAGGCGCCGACGTTCTGGACCGGGGTGGCGCCAACGGTCCCCGGGATGCCGATCAGTGTCTCCATCCCGGTGAGTCCGTTGCCGATGGTCTCCTCGACGAGCTCCTGTAGCGGGTGTCCGGCCTGGACCGTGACGACGACGCTTCCGTCCGGCGCACGTTCGAAGACGGCTCCGTGAGTGGCCATCCGGACGACGGGCACCGCACACCCCGCGTCGGCGACGAGCACGTTGCTGCCGCTCCCGAGGATCAGCGGGACCTGCTCGCGTCTGGCGAGCTCGACGACATCGCCGAAGTCGTCGAGGTCGGTCAACTCGGCGAGGTGGGCGGCGTTGCCGCCGATGCCGAGTGTGGTGAGCGGGGCCAGGGGAGCATTGGTGCGGACGTGCATGCCGTTCCTCGGGGTGGGGGCTGGGGCTCAGGCTCAGGCTATGCGGTCAGGAACACGTGGATCCGGTCGTTGACCTATCGGGCGACGGGGCTGTCGGCGCGCCCGGTCCGAGTCGAGGTAGGCGCCGAGGTCGAGGGCCTGGTGAGCGGCGTCGGCTGCGCCTTCGAGCCGGCCTCTCCCTGGCCAGGCTCGCGTCACGGACGGTCACCATCCGATGGACTCCTCAGCAGCCGCGAACGCCGACTCCCATTGGGACGCCTTCCGGTCGCGCTGTGCGGGAACTGGCGTGCCCGGTGAGCGCTGTGTTCGTACACGGCGCTACCGTCAGCAGGATGCTCTTGGCGATCGCCCCGGCACGAACCCTACGACCCGGGAGGCCGTGACTTCGAAGAGGGCGCTGCCACCGAATCTCAACGTGGCCTAGCCTGGCGCGATGCATCCGAGCCTCGCGTACCGGACCGCCGAGTCGCTGCTCTCCAGCATTCCGTCGCGTTGGGCGCACTCCTGCCGGGTCCTTGAGCAGGCCCGGCTTCTCGCTCCGGTGCTCGGCACAGACGCCGAGCTGGTCGCCGGCGCCGCGATCCTCCACGACGTCGGCTATGCCGCCTCCGTCGTCGACACCGGCCAGCACATGATCGACGGCGCACGCTATCTGAGCCGCCTCGGATCGATCCGACGGTCTACTCGCTCGTCGCCTACCACTCCTCGTCGGAATGGGAAGCGGCCGAACTGGGCTTTTCGGCCGAGCTGGCGGTCTTCCGTCGACCGCCGTCGGAGCTCCTGGACGCGATCACCTACTCCGATCTCACCAGCGGCCCCGACGGCACCGTCGTCGAACCCGTGTCCAGGCTCGACGAAGTGCTTCGGCGGTATGACGCGGACCACGTCGTCCACCGCGCGGTGTCAGCGGCCCGGCCGGCGCTCCTGGCCATGGTCGACCGCGTGACAAAGCGGCTGGCCGAAGCCGGCCGCATCTGATCAGCCGAGGTAGGGGGCCGCTTCCTCCCGGAAACCGTGGGTGAGGCGGAGCCTGGTTGTCGGGGCGATGTCCAGCGTGTCCAGCTCCTCAAGCGGCACCCACCGGACCTCGAAGGACTCGGAGCTGGCGCGCAGTTCGCCGCCAACCGGCCTTGCCCGGAAGCACAGGGAGAACTCCTGGCGGACTTCCCCGTCCGAGAACTCGATCACGTGCCCGGGGTCGCTGTAGGTGCCGACGAGGCCGGTGACCTCGACCTCGATGCCCGTCTCCTCAAGTACCTCGCGGACGACGGCACCCGGGAGGTTCTCACCGATCTCTAGGACCCCGCCCGGCATCCCCCACCGGCCATTGTCGGAGCGCCGTTCAAGAAGCAGTTCGCCGCGCTCGTTCACCACGAAGGCGGTAACGGCGGGGACGATGCGCTGGGCCTTCGGGGCACCGGGGTCGTCGAAGTAGTCGGTACGGCTCACGATGCCTGCCTCGGTAGGGGAACAGCACTCGCCCAGACCTTTTCGAAGCTGTGCTGGTAGGTCAAGACCAGCTGGGCGCCGGCGACACGCCTCAGGTGAAGCACCGGGGTCAACGGGGCGCTCACGCCGTAGATCTGGGTGTTGACGAGCATCTCGTCGTCGAACCTGTACAGGGAGTTGTGCAGCGTGGAGCAGTGGGATCGGAACTCGATGCCGGGCGTACCGTAGAGCGGACGGTAGAGCTTGATGACCTCGCGTACCTTGTACGCGACGCCCTCGCCGATCTCCTCTTCCTCGCCTCGGCGGGCGATCTCAGCACTGTCCGGGTCGCCCAGCAGCAGACGAACGCGAACCCCCGCTCGCGCCCGTTCAACGAGCGTTCGGTGCCACCGTGGGTTCTCCGCGAGATGGACGCCGGCATGCACAAGGACGCCGATCTCGGTAGTTGCCCGTTGGGCGAACTGGAGCCACAGCTCTGGTGGCACGGAGGAGCGGTGCGGGTAGAGGTGGACGATCTCGGCGTCGGCCTCGTCCAGGCGTTGCGTGTCGGACTTCGCGTCCGGCCAGAGATAGTCCTCGTCGATCTGCAGTCTGGCCGCTGCCGCCTGTCGATGACGCCGATACGGTTCGCGGCTCTTGAGGATCCAGCGCTCCACCGTCTTGGCATCCACGCCGCAGTGCTTCGCCAGCTCCCCCTCCGTAACGCCTCGGATAACGAGAGCCGATCGGAGACGTTCGTTCGCCATTGCGCTCCCGAGTGGGACGTCTTGGGACGTACTGAGGCCTCACGACGATACCGAGGACGTCCCGAGACGTCCAGCTCAGATCTGATCATGTCCCTTTCCTGCAAGGCATTCTGAGCGTCCGTCCAGTCGCCTGGCTCTATCGGGCGAGCGGAATTCAGCTGCTCATCTGCGGAGACTGACCATGAATTCGCTCTCTCTCAATGGCACCGCCGCCGCGCGGCGCAAAGCGCGTGCGGGGGTCGGCTACCGGCAGTCGGGAAGTGGTTCGCAGCGTCTCGGAGCGCGCGCCTCCAAGCGTCTGGAGGCCGCTCTCGAAGCTGGGTGGCTCGCCGGGAATCTCCTGGGCCTGACGCTGCTGGGCCTGCTCGTCGACCACCAGCTGAACAGGTCCGAGGAACCCACCGTGGTCCTCGCTCCGAGCGCCCCCGACACCTCGTTCACCGGAACGACCACGTAGCCGAGCGACCACGCCCGTACACATCCTCGCGCCTTGTCAGATCCGCCGGCCGTTCGAGAAGTCCGGCTGACCCCCTGGGCAAGCCGCCCGGACTCACTCCGCCCTCCGTGCTGGAGGACTACGAGAAAGATGTATGGAGATGACTGAACACGTGTCCCCGCGTCACGCGGTGGTGATCGCCTCTGGTGGGCTGGACAGCACCACCGTCGCCTACTGGCTCGCCGGAAACGGCAGCAGGCTCACGATGCTCTCCTTCGACTACGGGCAGCGACACCGGAAGGAGCTCGACTTCGCGGTGCTGATCGCCGACCGTCTCGGCGCTCGCCACGAGGTGGTGGACCTGGGCGGGCTCGGCCGCCTGTTGTCGGGCTCGGCGCTGACCGACTCCGCCGTCGCGGTGCCGGACGGCCACTACACCGCCAAGAGCATGCGCAGCACGGTGGTGCCGAACCGGAACACGATCATGTTGTCGGTAGCGGTGGGTGTGGCGGTCGCCTCGGGTGCGGATGCCGTGGCGTTCGGTGCCCATGCGGGCGATCACGCCGTCTATCCCGACTGCCGCAGCGAGTTCTTCGACCTGTTCGCCGTGTTGGCTCGGGTCGGGAACGAGGGGTTCGTCACTGAGGACTTCCGGTTGCTTGCTCCGTTCATCAATCAGTCGAAGGCCGACATCGTGAGGGTAGGCGAGCAGGTCGGTGTGCCGTTCGCGGAGACGTGGTCCTGCTACCGCGGCGGCGCGCTGCACTGCGGGACGTGTGGGACGTGCACCGAGCGGATTGAGGCGTTCGAGCTGGCCGGCGTCGATGATCCGACCGTGTACGGCGCCGCGTCGTCGGGAGTGGCCCGATGAGCGGGCTCGTCCTGCCCGGCCGGTACCGGATCGCGAAGACGTTCCGGTTCGAGGCCGCGCACTTCCTGCCCGGCCTGCCAGAAGGGCACCAGTGCGCCCGGATGCACGGCCATTCCTACGAGGCCGCGTTCGTGCTCGCAGCCGACCGGTTGACGGAGCCGGGCTTCGTCACGGACTTCGGCGACCTCGGCCTGGTGAAGAAGATGATCGACGGCACGCTCGATCACCGGGTGCTGAACGACGTCCTGCCGATCGCGCCGACGTCGGAGAACCTCGCCGCGTGGCTGGCCGGCTGGTTCGTGGAGCAGCTGGAACCGGGGCTGCCGGGTCGGCTGGTGTCGGTTCGGGTGTCGGAGACACGGACCAGTTGGGCCGAGTTCGTGTTGGAGGAGCGGTGAGCCTGTCCGAAGGCAAGCTCGCCGGCGGCAGGGGGCTGCTGGTGGCGGAGTGCTTCGGGCCGACGCTCCAGGGTGAGGGCCCGAGCTGCGGGCAGCAGGCTCTGTTCGTACGGCTGTCGCGGTGCAACCTGCGCTGTCCGGGGTGCGACACCCCGGAGACGTGGGACTGGTCCCGGTTCGACCCGCGCGAGGTTTCCACCCGCATCGGTGTCGAGGACCTCGCAGCCTGGGTGATGTCCTGGTCGTCGCGGCTGGTGGTGGTCACCGGGGGCGAGCCACTGCTCCAGCAGGACGCGGTCATCGACCTGGTGCGACTGTTGCCCGGGCGGCGAGTGGAGGTGGAGACCAACGGGGCCGTCGTCCCGCGACCCGAACTGGTCGAGACGGTGGCCGGGTTCAACGTCTCGCCGAAGCTGGCGGCCTTCGCCGCGCCCGGCGACCGGCGGATCAACCCGCAGGCGCTGCGGGCGTTCGCCGCCTGCGACCGGGCCCGGTTCAAGTTCGTCGTGCGCGAAGCCGGTCAGCTTGATGAAGTCGCCTCCCTGGTGGATGAGTTCTCGCTCCCCGAGGTGTGGATCATGCCGGAGGGCACGAGCAGCGGGGCGGTTCTCGGCGGGATGCGGGCGCTGGCGGACGAGGCCCTGGCCCGGGGCTGGAACCTCACGCCGCGGCTGCACACGCTGATCTGGGAGGGCGAGCGTGGTCGCTGAGGGCAGCAAGACGCCTGAGCGGCGCGGTCGTTCCGGCTCCCCTAGGCCGCGCGTGTTGGGTAGCGGCCAGGCTTTCGGTGCGGAGGGGAGCGGGATCCTGCAGGCCGCTCAGGCACGACCCACTATAGACAACTCCCGTGCACCACGCGCCCATTCGCTGATGCCGTTCCTCGTTGACGTCCCGCACCTGAAGACCGCGGCACGCTCCTGCATGCGCCGGGCCGGCGCCCCTGGGGCCGACGGGATGAGCTGGGCCCAGTTCCGGCAGGGCCTCGGCGGCCGGCTGAAGGTTCTGGCCGAGGAACTGCGGACAGGCTCGTGGACGCCGGGGCCGGTGCGCGAGGTGGAGATCACCTCGTACACCGGCAAGACGTTCCTGTCCGTGATCCCGACGGTGGCGGACCGGGTCGTGCAGCGGGCGATGCGCAACGCGATCGAGCCGGTGCTGGAGCAGCGGGCGTTCGCCGACTGGGTCTCGGGCTATCGGGCCGGGCGCAACCGGATCTCCGCGCTACGCGACGCCGACCGGCACCTCCGTGAGGGCTGCCGGTGGGTCGCGGACGTGGACGTGCGCAGGGTGTCGGAGGGGTCGAGCGCCGCCGAGGTCACCGACTGGCTGGCCGAGCACGTCACGGACGGCTCGTTCCTGCGCCTGTTCGAGCGGGTGCTGGAGCCGCTTCCGTGCCCGATCGTGCCGGGGACGGCGTTGGCGCCGCTGCTGATCAACCTGCGTCTGTCCCGGGCCGACGCCCGGCTGGCCGGGCACCGCGTCGTGCGGTTCGCGGACAACTACTGCGTCTTCTGCGACGGTGCCGAGCAGGCCGGCGAGGCCCTCGAAGCCGTCACCAAGGCGCTGGTCTGCTGCGGACTGCGGCCCAACCTCGCCAAGTCAAAGGTCTGGGCCGGGGCGAACGCCGAAGACCTGTTTCTGATCGCCGGATGAAGGCGGGAGCGATGACGACGAACCTGGCCGGGCAAGCGCTCGCCTGGGTGCCGGTGACGGGCGGGACGTGCCTGTTCGGTGACCGGCGGAAGCCGGTGAAGGTGGCCGACCTGGAGTGGACGGCGACACCGCTGACACCCTTCCAGCTCGGGCTCGGGTCGGACCACCGGCCGCTGGTCGGGGTGGCCCATGCGCAGGCGGCCCGGATCGCGGCCGACCTGGGTGGCCGGCTGCCGCTGTCGAAGGAGTGGGAGTGGGCGGCCTCCGCGGCTGAGCGCCGTCTGTTCCCGTGGGGCGACGATGAGCCAAACGAGACGCGGGCGAACCTGCGCGGCACCTGCGGACGGCTCACCCCCGTCACATCCCACCCGCGCGGTCGGACCCCGGACGGGCTGTGGGACATGGCGGGCAACTGCTGGGAGTGGACGTCGTCGGCCACGATCGGCGACGGCTTCGTGATCCGCGGCGGCTCCTTCAACTCGCTGCCGCTGTACGCCCGGTGCACGTTCCTGAACGCCGCGCCCGCCGAGCTCGCCTCACCCGGTATCGGCTTCCGGGTGGTGAGGGCTGCGTGATCGGCGACCTCGTGATCGCGGGCTGTTCGCACCGCAAGGCGCCGGATTCCCGGCCGCTGCCCGCCTTGGAGCGGTACACCGGCGGCATCGCCCCGCAACTGTGCGCCCGATTCGCCGGGCACCGGGAGGCCCGCGGCCGGATCCGCTTCCTGTCCGCCGCCTACGGCCTGGTCCGGGCGGACGACCTTCTCGCCCGCTATGACCAGCGGCTCGACGCCGGTCTGGCCCGGCAGCTGCGCCCGGTGGTGGCCGAGCAGATCCGGCGCGACTTCACGGCCAACGGCGTCCCGCGGCGGGTGCTGCTGGTCCTCGAACCCGACTACCTGATCCTGCTCGCCGACCTCTTGGCCCTGCCGCAGCGCCCGGCACTGCACTGGATCTCCGACCCTCGCGGCTGGCCGCAGGCCGCCGCCGTGCTCGACGAATGGAGGTGGCCGTGATGCACGCCAGCCTCGCGGACACGCTCAGGACCCAGGCCAACAGCCACCGGTACTTCACGACGGACTTCACCGCGCGAACCGGGGTGGGCTGGCACCAGCCCACCCCCGCGGGCGCCAGCGCCGGCCGGTACCTGTCGGTCGTGATCCCCGCCCGCAACACCGCCTACGCCCTCCCCACGGTCCTGGACGCCCTCGGTGCCCAGCAGCACGCGGCCGAGGTGGAGGTGATCCTGGTCGACGACGCGTCCACGGACGAGACGTTCGACATCGCCCGCCGGCACCCGGCGGTCACCACCGCGGTGCGCCTGGCCGAGCGACGCGGCTCGGCCGCGGCGCGCAACACCGGGGCCCGCCTCGCCCAGGCGCGGACCGTGCTGTTCGTCGACGCGGACATGGTGCTGCCCTCGCACGTGATCGCCGACGTGGCCGCACGGGCCGCGGACGACACCGTGCTGACGGGGTTCCGGCACAACGTCCCCTGCCAGGCGGCGCCGTGCAACGGGGTGCGGCTGCCCGATGGGCCTCCGCTCCTGGCGGCCGACCACCGCGTCGTCTGGACGCCTCCCGTGGGCAAGGTCCTGCCGTACTCCGGCATCACGCTCACCGAGGAGCTGGACGGGCGACCGCTGGACGCCACCGACGACTTCCAGGCCCTCGGCTACGGGCGGTTCTACTTCGACTGGGACCTGCCGAGGATGGCCGTCACCGCGCTGCTGGCCGTGCCGCGCGAGCAGCTCGTGTACGTCGGCGGTTTCGACGAGGGGTTCGGTGTGCTGGGCTGGGGCATGGAGGACACCCACCTCGGCGCGGCCCTCATCGCCGCCGGCTGCCTCGTCATCCCGCTGCGCCAGGCCGTCGGCTTCCATCTCGACCCGCCGGACGCCGCCGCCCAGTGGCAGGCCAAGCTCGCCACCTGGCCCGCGACGCTCGCCCGCTACCGCCACCTGCTGACTCTGCCCGCACCCGCCGGACAGGTCCGCGCCTTCGCCGCCACTGCCGACAAGCACCTGACCGACGCTGAGGTGATCACCCGATGATCCGTACCTTCGCCGCCGCCACGTTCGGCGCCACCACCGTCGTGCATGACCCGGCGGTCGGCACCAACCACCTTCCGCCCCAGCCGCTCCCGGCCGGCTGCGTCGCCCTGGACGACCAGCAGGTCACCGCCTGGCCCATGGCCGACCCGGCCGCCCTCACACTCGACTACCCGCTGAGCATGTGCTGGTCCCCGATCGTGCGCTGCAACCTGGCGTGCCCCCAGTGCCTCGACGATAAGACCGTGCGCGAGTCCACCCCGGCCGAACGACGCACCCTCGTGCGCCACATCGCCGCCTCGGGCGTTCTGGGCGTCGACATCTCCGGCGGCGAACCGCTGCTGCTGCGCGAACTGCCCGACCTCGCACGGGCGATCCGCAGCCGGGGAACCAGCGTGGTCAGCTGCACCACCAACGGCTGGCACCTCGCCCGCCGAGCCCGGGCACTCGCCGGCGCCCTCGACGCGATCCGGGTCTCCCTCGACGGCGCCACCGCGGCTACCCACGACACCTGGCGCGGCCCAGACAGCTACCGGCGCGCCATCACGGGCATCCGCGCCGCCGTGGCCGAAGGCCTGTTCGTCCAGCTCCAGATGGTCCTCATGCAGTCCAACATGCACGAGGCCCAAGAGCTGCTGGACCTCGCCGCTCAGCTCGGCGCCGGCGGGGTGACCTTCCTGCAGATGCTCCCCATCGGCGACGGCGCCGCCCTCGCCGCCGAGCAGATGCTCACGGACGACCAGGCCCAGGAGACCGTCGGCCCGCTCACCGTCCCAGCCGGTGTCCGGGCCCGGCTGCGCACACGGCAGAGTGCGGGCGGCTTCACGGTCCTGCGCGCCGACGGCTTCGCCTGGCGCAACACCCGGGGCGCCACCGGCATCTCCACGTTCATCCCCGTCACCGGCCCGGCCGACCTTCGCCTGCCCACCTCCGGGAGCAGTTCATGACCAGCACCCCTTACGCCGCAAGCCGGGTCTTCGCCCAGCGGATTCCGTTCACGCCGACGCGCTACCAGTGCTTCGACGCTGCCCGGTTGCTCGCCGAGTCCGTCGTCGGCACCGACCCTGCGGTCGGCTGCGTGATCGGCATCGCCTCCGGCGGTATCGAGCCGGCCCGCCTCATGGCCGACTACCTGAAGGTGCCCTTTCACGCCGTCACCGCCCGGCACAACATGAGCGACGCCTTGTTCCAGCAGGCCACCGGCGACGTCCGGGTCCTCCTCTCGGACACGTTGCCCGCCCGCTTCAGCGGGACGGTGCTCCTCGTCGACGACATCGCCGGCACCGGAGCGACGTTCGCCGCCGTCACCAACGCGTTGGCCAGCCGGCTCGACGCCGCCGCCGCGATCATGACGGCGGCGCTGTTCCGCAACCGCGGCTGCCCGCAGAACCCCGACCGGTGGGCCTGGACCGTCAACGACTGGGTCGTCTTCCCCTGGGAGAACCCTCCGCAGGGCCAGACCCAGCCCGTCCCGGCCCTGCGGCGGGTGAACTCCAGGTGACCACCGCCACCTCCTCCAAGGGCGTCCTGCTGGTCCTCGCCTCCTGGACCCCAGACTCCCCGGCCGGCATCGAACGCGCGACGGCCGCCCTGGCCCTCGGCCTCGCCCAAGGCGGCCACCGGCCCGTCATCGCCACCGCCGCGCCCCAGCCCGAGAGCCCCGGCCTTCCCGGCGTCGCCATCGCGCACCTGCGCCTCGACGACGTGCGCTTCCCCTGCGACGACGACGTTCTGCGGCGCGCCATCACCTACCAGGACAGCAGGCTGACCCGGCAGATCCGGGACCTGATCACCGAGTACCGCATCGACACCGTCCTGTTCTGCGACGCGCTGTGGGGGCTCGGCCGCCTGCGCAGCGACATCCCCGGTCACGTCCGCCGTGCGCTCGCCGCCCACGTCAAGCCGCACGTCCTCGACGCCGGGCCCGCGCTCGCCCGCGCGACCCGTGTTCTCGTGCCCTCCGCCGTCGTCCGCAACGAACTGGCCGGCTGGGGCCCGCGGAACCTGCGCGTCGTCCCTAACGCACTCATGACCGACGCCTCGGCAGCCCCACCCACGCCGTCCCGCCGCGAGCAGCTGCGACGCCGAGGCCCAGTGCGCGTCCTCGCACGGCTCGGACCGGAAAAAGGCGTACTCGACCTCCTGGAGGCCGCCTCCGGCTGGAACCGGCCGGTCGAGGTGGCCCTCGCCGAAGCCGGGTTCGAGGACAGCACGGGCTCCCAATCCGAGCTCCTCGAACGCTGCCGCCGAGCGGCGGCCCGTACTCGGGGCATCCGGCTGCGCGGCGGGCTGGCCTGGGACGAGGTGCTGCCCTGGCTCGCCGGGGCAGCGGTGGTGATCGTCCCCAGCCTGAAGGAGACCTTCGGCCTGGTGGCCCTGGAAGCAATGAGCGTCGGCACCCCAGTGGTCGCCTACCGGATCGGGAACCTGCCCGCCCTGATCGAGCCGGCCGGCCACGGCGACCACCTGCTCGTCGACCGCGTCGACGGCCCCGCCGCCCTCCACAAGACGGCACAGACCCTCTTGGAAGATGACATACTGTACGCCGCGACTACACAGACCGTGTATCGGAGAGCGGCAGCATTCCAGCCGCGCCGAATCGCTGAACTCTTCCTAGAGGCGGTGTCGTGATGCCCAAAACCCCTGTCACCCCTGCGCCGTTGCTGCTCGTCGACGGCTTCAACCTTCTATGGGCGGGCACCTTCGGCTTTCCCGCACCGATCTTCTCCCGCGACAAATCCCGTGAACTGACCGGCCTGTTCGCCTTCTTCGCCCTGCTGCGCGCCACGATCCGCGACGACCTCGACGTTGCACCGCCCGAGGTCCTGGTCGTCTTCGACGGCGAACACGGCGCCGCCGACCGCGTCGCCACCGACCAGGACTACAAGGCCAACCGGGAGGCGACGCCGGAGGCACTCAAGCCGCTGCAGTTCCTCGCCCCGGTGAAGGACGGCCTGGACGCGTACGGGATCCGGTGGGTCGAGGTCGACGACGCCGAAGCCGACGACGTCATCGCCACCCTCGCCACCCGGGCCGCCGCGTCCCGGCCGGTCCTGGTCATGTCGCGGGACATGGACTTCTACCAGCTCCTGACCAACCACGTGCGGATCCTCAACCGCTCCCGGAAGTCGTCCCAGCGCATCATCACCGCCGAAGAGGTGCTCGCCCGCTACGGCGTCACGCCGGTTCAGTGGCCGGCGTTCCGTGCCCTGACCGGTGACAAGTCCGACAACATCCCCGGCGTCCGGGGAATCGGCCCGAAGCTCGCCGCCGCCCTCCTGCGCGACGGTCTTCCGCTGCGCGACCTTCCCGGCTCCGGACGCCTGACCGGCACCAAGGGCGCCGCGATCACCACCGCCTGGGCGAACGTCCTCCGCTGGGAAGCAATGATCACGGTGTGCCGCGATCTGGACGTTCCCATCGTCCTCAGCGGCCAGGCGAGCCCTCAGCTCCCCAAGCCCGCCGACGTCGTCGAAAAGCTGGGACTCTGGTGACCGCCTCCCTTCCCGGATCGGTGCTGGCCGTCTTCGCCCACCCCGACGACGCCGAACTGTGGGCCGGCGCCACCCTCGCCCACCACGCCAGGCACGCCGGCGTCACCATCACCGTCCCGCACCACGACGACGTCCGCGACGCCGAGGCCCGAAAGGGCGCCGCCGTCCTCGGCGCCGACCTGCACCAGGTCCCCCGCCTCGACCACGCCACCGTGCAGCAACTACTGCTGGACATGCGGCCGGAGATCGTCATCACCCACCCGGTCGACGACGTCCACCCCGAGCACCGGGCGGTCGCCTCCGCCGTGCTCGCGGCCGTCCCCGAGCCCCGGATCTCCACCGGGTACCCGAGCCGCTTTTACACCTGCGACACCTACAACTCGCTGACCCTCGACGGCCCGGTGCGCGCCGACGTGATCGTGGATGCGACCGCGACGTTCGACACCAAGCTGGCCGCGCTGCACGAGCACGCGAGCCAGCCGATCGAGCAGCACTTCGGCCCGATGGCCGAGACCCTCGGCCGGCTCTGGGGCGCCCGCATCGGCACCCGGTACGCGGAGGCGTTCACCGCCGTGCCGATCCTCGGCTGCCTGCCCGGCGCCACCCACCTCTGACACACCGCACTTCGCGACCCCGTCAACCCACCCCAAGGGGGACGATCAGTGACGTCCATACCCACCCAAGCCCAGCGCCGCCCTGTCGACCGCGCGCGTGTCGCGGAGCTGACCCGCGAACTGCTGCTCGCCCTCGGCGAGGACCCCGACCGCAGCGGCCTCAAGGACACACCCCGCCGAGTCGCCGACTGGTGGGGCGAGTTCCTCGACCACGACCCCGGCAGGCTCGACACCGCCTTCGCCCAGGAAGGCCAGTACGGCGACTTCGTCCTGCTGACCGGCATCGAGGCATGGAGCGTCTGCGAGCACCACCTGCTCCCCTTCCGCCTCGACGTCTCCATCGCCTACGTCCCCGACGCTGCCGTCCTCGGCCTGTCCAAGCTCGTGCGGCACTTGGAGGCCCACACCCACGCCCTCCAGCTCCAGGAACGCATCACCCACGACGTCGCCCACGACCTCGCCAAGGCCGCCGGCACCGACGACGTCGCCGTCTTCACCGTCGGCGAGCACCTGTGCATGAGCATGCGCGGCGTCAAGGCCACCACGGTGCGCACCACCACCATGTGCCGCCTCGGCCGCACCGAAACCGACCTCGCCCTGGCTGCCCGCATCGAACGCCTCGCGCTCCCCGCTCGCCGGTAGCTACCTCCGGCCCTCGACACACCAGGAACCGGCCTTGTCCGTCCACCACTTCACCATCACGAGCTCGCTGGGCACCGACGCGGCGACGGCCGAACTCTGGCAGCAATTGGAAGCCGCTCCTCTCCCCCCAACGCAGATCGGCGGGTTCTTCCCCGCCGGAAGCCAGGGAAGGTGACCATGACCACCACCACGACCACCGGCCGGCTCGCCCTGCGGATCACCGGCGGGCACCCGCTGCACGGCAGCACGACCATCCAGGGCAGTAAGAACATCGCGCTGCACCTGTACGCCGCCACGATCCTCGCCGACCAGCCGCTCACCCTCACCGGCTCCCCCGCGATC
Source organism: Kitasatospora sp. NPDC059747 (assembly GCF_042732955.1). Lineage (NCBI taxonomy): Bacteria > Bacillati > Actinomycetota > Actinomycetes > Kitasatosporales > Streptomycetaceae > Kitasatospora > Kitasatospora sp. NPDC059747. The sequence goes on from NZ_JBHWGV010000021.1 coordinate 31,255, forward strand.
CTCGACACCGGCGTGTGCGCCGAGATCCTCCACCGCACCGGCACCCGAGCCACAATCACCGGGGACGAGTTCGAGACCCGGCCCGCCGACTCCTACTTCCCCGTCATCCCGGACGACCTCGGCCGGCGCATCCGCACCACCGCGGTCATGGCCGCCGCCCTGCTGACCCGCACCGGCAAGGTCGCCCTCCCGCTGCCCGGCGGCGACGCGTTCTGCGCCCGATACATCGACCTGCACCTGGCCGCCATGGAAGCCCCCGGCGCCAAGGTGCGCGTCGACCGGGCTCGCGTCCGTGCCCGCTTCACCGGCGCGAAGCGGCGGCCGTTCATCACCACCGCCAGCTCCAGGAAGTGGGGCCCGAGCCTGGGCGCGACAGTCACCGCGGTGCTGCTGGCCGCCCGCACCCCCGGCACCTCCTCGATCCTCTCCCCGAGCATCGAGCCCGAGGTCACGGCCACCGCCGACCTGCTCGCCCGCTCCGGAGTCGGCGTAATCTGGCAGGGCACCGAAGCCCTGAACGTCACCGGCACCGACCACATCACCGGCGGCACCTTCCCGCCCAGCGGCTTCCCGGCGGGCTTGGTGTCGGTCTTCGCCGACGCCGGGATCCTCCTCACCGCCGAGCGCGGCGGGACCACGGTCGCCGCGCCCGACGGGCTGCGCGCGGTGGAAACGGCCACCGGCCCGCACCCCGGCTACCCGACCGACGTCCAACCCCAGCTCACCGCCGCCCTCACCCAGGCCGCCGGAACGTCCCGGATCGACGACCGCGTCTACACCCGACGCGACAGCCACCTCGGCGCCCTGCGCAAGTTCGGCGCCGTCGTCAACGCGGAAGGCTCGGTGATCACCGTCGAGGGCCCGTCCCGGCTCGTCGCCGCCGAGGTGGCCGGCGAGGACATCCGCGCCGTGACCACGCTCGTGCTCGCCGCCCTGACGGCCGAGGGCACCTCTACGATCCGTGGCATCTACCACCTCCAGCGCGGCTACGGCGACCTGCTGCCCAAACTCGCCTCGCTCGGTGCCGAGCTGACGATCAACCAGGAGGCACCGTGAACCCCGACTCCATCGCCGCACTGCACCAGTGCCTCGACATGCTGGTCGACGACGGCGCCCTGCCCGGCGGCGTCATCGCCTACGGCACCCGGGACAGCCGGCCCGAGTTCGCCGCCTCCGGTGTCGTCGCCCCCGAGTGCGGGGGCGCCCGCCCCGGCCCGGACACGCTCTACGACGCCGCGTCGCTGACCAAGGTGCTCGCCACCTGGCCGCTGATCGGCCTCGCCGACGGCCTCACCGTGGACACCCCGGTGCGCGAGCTGCTGCCCGACGTCCCGAACGGGGCGCCCGGCGGACGGGTCACCGTCGGGCAAATCCTCGCCCACACCTCCGGCCTGCGAGCCGACACCCGCCTCGACCAGTACCGGGGCCGCACCGAACCGCTCGCCGCCCTGATCTGCGGCGAACCCCTCATCTCCGAACCCGGAGCCGGGCACCGGTACATCAACCGCGGCTTCATCCTCCTCGGACTCGCCCTCGCCCACGTCCACGGCCGCCGCCTGGACGAACTCGCCACCGACCTCTGGCAGTCCCTCGGCATGACCCGCACCACCTACGGGCCCGTCGGCCGCTCCCCCGAGGTCGCCCCGACCGAGCAGCGCCTTGCCGGTGGCCCGCGTCTGTGGGGCATCCCGCACGACGACAACGCCACCCTGCTCGGCGGCGTCGCCGGCCACGCCGGGGTCTTCACCACCCCGGCCGACCTGGCCACGTTCGGGCCCGGATCCTCACCGCGCACGCCCTCGACACGGGCCTCGGCACGTGGCTGCGCACCAGCATGACGCCGAAGGCCGAGATCGAACCCGGCCTCCACCGCGGCCTGGCCTGGATCCTCGCCGACGACGGCCGGATCGCCTACCACCACGGCTTCACCGGCACCAGCCTCTACCTCACCCCGCACACCGGCCGCTACCTGGCCATCTGCACCAACGCCGTCTACCACCACCAGGACAACCGCACCCGCCTCGCCCCGCTCCGCACCCTCGCACTCAAGGCCATCACCGCCGACTGAGAGGACCACCTGCCGTGCCCCAGGACACGCTCGCGTCGCTGACCACCCTCCGGCTCGGCGGGCCCGCCGGGACCGTCCTGACCATCTCCGACCCCGCCCACTGGCACGACGCCCCCGCACGATCAGCCACAGCGAGGAGAACGACCCCGTCGTCCTGGGGCACGGCAGAAACGTGATCGCGGCGGACGCCGGCCACCCCGGCACCGTCGTAGTCATGAACACCCGCGGCATCACCACGAAGAAGATCGACGACACCACGGTGGCCGTCACCGTCCAGACCGGCCACCCGCTCGCCGACCTCGTCCAGTGGGCAGCCACCGAACGGCTCGCCGGAATCGAGTGCCTGGCCAACATCCCCGGCACCGTAGGCGCCGCACCGGTCCAAAACGCCGGCGCGTACGGCCAGCAGACTTCCGACACGCTTCACAGCGTCACGGCCTGGGACTGGAGCACGGGCTGCCGAAAGACCCTCCTGGCCCAAGCCTGCCGCCTGCGCTACCGCGACAGCCGCTTCAAGGAGACCGCTGGCCGCTGGACCATCCTCACCGCCACGCTCCACCTGACCCGCACCCCGGCGGCGATCACCTACCACCCACTCGCCGACGAACTCGGCATCCCCGTCGGCGCCCGACCGACCGTGTCGGAGGTCACCGAAGCCGTACTCGCCAACCGGAACCGTCGCGGACTCCTCCTCGACCGGACCGGCCCGGACGCTCGGCAGGTCGGATCGGTCTTCCTCAACCCACGGGTCAACACCGCCCAGGCCAGGCGCTGGTCAGACCTCGGCTGCCCGGTCCGCCGCGATAGCGACGGCGAACTCCGGGCCAGCGCAGGGTGGCTCCTTGAGCTCGTCGGCTGCCGCGCCGGCCGGACGATCGCCGACGGCGTGCGCTGTTCCGACCGCCGAGCCCTCACGATCACCGCCCACGGGGAGGCCACAGCCGCAGGGTTCGACCGGGCACTCGCCAGCCTCTCCACCCAGGTGAGGAGCGCGACTGGGATCTCCCTCCAGCCCGAGCCGACGCGGGTCGGGCGGTGGGCTGGCAGCCCCTGATCGGGTGGCACCGGCACCCGCCGAACGGCGGGACAGCCCAGTGCCGCCGACTCGGGCCGCCTGTCGAAGGTCTGCATCGGTGGCGAGGGTGGTGCTGTGACCTGCCGGGTTCGACAGGTCACAGCTCAACGGAGGAATGTGGTCCCGAACATGGGACGCGGGCGGCTGCGGGGCCGGGGGCCGCAGGGCACGACGGAGATCGGGAGCGGCAGTGGGCGAGCGCAGCGGGATCGAGTGGACGGAGGCGACATGGAACCCCACAACGGGGTGTGACCGCGTGTCGGCCGGGTGCGACAACTGCTACGCACTCACCCTGGCCAAGCGGTTGAAGGCGATGGGCGCCGCGAAGTACCAGAACGACGGTGAGCCACGGACGTCGGGACCCGGTTTCGGCCTCACGCTCCATCCGGACGTGCTGCGAGCGCCGTACAGCTGGCGCAGCCCGCGGACGGTCTTCGTCGACTCGATGTCCGACCTCTTCCACGCCCGTGTTCCGCTCGACTTCGTACGCCGCGTCTTCGCAGTGATGGCCGATACCCCGCAGCACACATACCAGGTGCTCACCAAGCGGGCCCGCAGGCTGCGGCGCGCGGCGGACCGGCTGGAGTGGCCGCCCAATGTGTGGATGGGCGTGTCCGTGGAGAGCGCGGAGGAACTCGGCCGGGTGGACGACCTCCGTACGGTTCCGGCCGCTGTCCGGTTCCTGTCCTGCGAGCCGTTGTTGGGCCCGCTGGACGGACTGGAGCTGGACGGCATCCACTGGGTCATCGCGGGCGGCGAGTCCGGGCCCGGCTTCCGCCCCATGGAGGCGGCCTGGGCCCGGGACGTCCGCGACGCCTGCCTCCGGGAGGAGGTGGCGTTCTTCTTCAAGCAGTGGGGCGGGCACACTCCCAAGGCTGGCGGCCGTCTTCTCGACGGCCGAACCTGGGACCAGCTGCCCCTGCCCGTCAGCGTCTGACCGACGGGCGCACCTCCAGGTTCTTGATCCTCGACACCTTGCCGTCGTTCGCGAGGAGTCCGGCCTCATACAACTGCCGGATCGCCTTGCCCACCACAGTTTCCGGCACCTGGCCGTAGTAGTCGCCGAACACCTGGACGGCGTGGTCGACCAGCTTGAACGGTCGTCCGCGTTGCAGGAGCGTCCGAATGTTCTCGGCGATGGCCGGGACTGCCTCCTGCTGCACCTTCGCCGGGTCCGGCCGTTGCATCGTCGTCACGGTGAACAAGGCGTTGTCGTTGGCCTCTTCCTTCAGTTCGACCTCCTTCCACCAGGTGTCGCGGGCGCGAGCGTGCGCGTCGCCAAAAACCCACAGGCCGTGGTTGCTCCGGGTCCCGAACACCAGGTTGTAGACGGCCTTCTGCCCGGGCCCCTTGGTGACCGGAACCGACACCATGCGCATGCCGGTCTCCTTGCCCAAGCGCAAGCTGTACTCGGCGGCGACCTTCTCGTCGGCGTCGTGCGTGTATCCGTCGGCGAAGTACCGCCGCCACCAGGTTCCGCCGCAGACCGCATCCAGACGTTCGTTGGTGCGTTCGTTGCCCTTCGGGGAGTGCGAGTTGCCGCCGATCCGGCGCACCGCCATCATGCTGAAGTTGAGCAGCAGTTCGGTGGGCGGCCATGCTGCGGTGGTCCGTCGGCAGGCGAGGACGTCCACCAGACGGTCGAAGGGCAGCGCGAGACCGCACGGGTCGAGGAACAGGAACAGCGGACGGCCTACCGCAGCGGCGAGCACCTCATCGAACAAGCCGAGCACGTCGCCGCGGAAGGCGCGGGCATCTACGCCGCGGGACCGATATTCCGCGACCAGCGCTTCGAGTTGGGTGAACGACTCGGCGGACTTCTCGGCGAAGAAGCACGTCCAGCGGACCAGCCCCTTCACTTGATGGTCGGCCGCCACCTTGAGCACCCGGTCGGCCGAACCCGACTCGCCGTTGAGGTAGCGCCCCTCCCCCGCGTACCCGTCCAGATAGACCACCTCGCCGCCCTGCGAGCCGGTCATGCCACCGAACTTCGGTATGTACCGACTCAGCAGGTCGTGCTTGAAGACGCTCGGCAGCGCCGGCTCGTCCCAGTACTCCCCCGAGGTGCCCTTCGACATCCGTCCCCTCCCGGCCCGACACCCGCACCAGTCATCGACCGTTCCAGAGTGGCGAGGACCAGCCCACACGTAAAGAGCGCATGCAGGCCACACTGATCTCCCCAATTCCCCCGTACGTCGATGGCATCGTTGGCAGGGGTTACAGACCACAACGCAGTGGAAGTGGCAACGGGCGAGAGCCGGCGGTGTGCACGGCGGGACTAACGGAAGACCCGGCACGTTGTCTGACTATCTGTCAGAAAAGTCAGCAAAAGGTCAGCATCGATCCGATTAGAGGCTGTCGCACCAGCCCAAACATGCGATTCGGCAGAGCGCCGAAACAGGACCCCTTTCCGCTCGACCCGCGCGCCCCGTTCCCCCTCAACCCGACACGCTGCGCTGTCCGGATCCATCCTCTGAGGAGAGTCTCGCCCGTACGCCTCCCTGACACATTTCACCAGGTCAGCGCACACATTCCAGCGCATTCAACGGGATCGACGAGGGGCTTCGGCACCCACAGTCGGGCACCGTCGCGGCCTTGAACTTCTCCGCAGCGAGAGCTCTTCTCCCCGTCGGTTCGTGCCTGTACGATCTCCAAACCGGATCGGCCGATGAAGTTCCACTGCCACATCGCGGCCCACGAGGACAACGGCATGATGAGCTACATCGACGTCGTCCGCTGAACCTCGCGGGCCACCTGCCGACCGTCCTGGCGCGCCTCGGACTCCTCGGGCCGCGCCAGGGCGGCCAGCCGGCGGGCGGCCGCTCGGCGCTGGACCGCGCCCAGGGCCGTCACCACCGCGCCGAGCCCGATCCAGCCGACCGGGCCGGCCGTCATCACCACGCCGGTCAGCAGCAGCGGGCCGGCAGACTTCTGCACCGACTGGGACATCCCGGCGACGCCCAGGTAGGACGCCCGCGCCTGCGGCGGGGCCAGGCTCACCGCCAACTCCCAGGAGCTGACCGAGCGCAGCAGTTCGGCGAACGTCACCAGCGCCCCGGCCGCGAGCAGCGCCGCCGAGGCCGCCCACGCCCCGCGCCCGGTCGAGGCCGCCAGCAGCAGGCAGCTCGCGAGCAGCGTCACGCCGTACCAGGCCAGCGACTTGACCGCCCCGCTCGGCCCCTGCGCCCAGGCGGAGACGCGCAGTTGGAGCACCACCACGAGCACGGTGTTGAGCACCAGGAAGGCGGGCACGAGGGCGTGCGGAGCGGTGGTGTGGTGGACGAGCCAGAGCGGGAGGCCGACGTTGAGCACGGAGTCGTCGAGGTTGAGCGGCATGTCGAGGAGGACGAAGAGCAGGTAGCCGCGGTCCCGCCAGGGGCTGCCGGCGGCCGGCTCGGGCCTGCTCGGCGCGGTGCTCCGCGTCACCACGAGCCCGTGCCCGGCCGGTTCGACCGTCCGCCGGACGAGGGCCGCGGCCAGGACGAAGGAGAGCGCGTTGGCCAGGATCAGCGCGCGGTAGGCGGTCACCGTGCCCACCGCGAGCCCGGCCGCCGCGATGCCCGCGCCGAGTGCGTAGCCCGCGTTGGCGACGCTGCGGAAGAGTGCCTGGTACTCGCCGCGCCGCTCGCCCGCGACCCGGGTCGCGAAGAGCATCTCCAGCGTTTTGGCGCCGCGCTCGCCGAGGCAGGTGAGCGCGACGAGGAGCAGCATCAGGACGTACTGGTCGACGACGAGCAGCAGGGCCATCGTCCCGAGGCGCAGCAGGTGGCACGCGGTCAGGAGGCCGCGGACGGTGAAGCGCTCGGCCGCCCGCCCGGCCAGCGGCGAGCCGGCGATCCCGGCGACGGCGGCGACGCCGAGCAGGAGGCCGAGCCGGCCGGCGTCGAGTCCGCGGACGAAGGTGAAGTACAGGACGGAGGCGGCGGCCCAGACGCCGGTGCCGGTGCGGTCGACGAACTGGGCGAGCAGCATCGTGCGGGCGTCCGGTCCGCCCGGTGGCCGCCGCAGCTGTCCGATCAGCCCACCGCCGCTTCCGTTGGCGCTCCGCCCCATGGTGCTCCCCCGTCCCGTTCCCCGGGGCTCACCCCCGGATCAATCTCGACATCAAGATACTTCACATCAAGAGTTCTGGCGAGATCCGGGGGCCCGGGTTCCGCTCGCACCGGTGCTGCCGCCACACTGTCGCGAGCGCAGGAGAGCAGAGGCGCGAGAGCACAGGAGAGCGGAAGCGCGGGAGCGCAGGAACGCAGGAGCGCACGAACGGACGGGGGCCCGGGCATGGCACGCCGCAGGAACAAGAAGCAGAAGAGACCGCTGAGCGACGGAACGTTCCGCCCGAATTCCGCCGCCGGGAAGGCCCGAAAGCGGCGGCCCCGCAAGGACCGGCCGCTCAAGCCGCGGACCGTCCGCATCACGGCGCTGCTGACCGGGCTGCTCGTGCCGCTGCTGGTCGTCGGCCTGATGGTGCTCGGCGCGAACCCGGACTACAGCCTGCCCTGCGCCGTCGCCGCCGTGATCGTGTTCATCGCGGGGCTCGGCGGCCTGATGGCCCTCCGGACCACCGGGTGGGTGCTGTGGCCGGGCGTCGTGCTCGGGATCGCGCTGCTCGTCCTGCCCATGAGGGCCTTCCAGGCCGAGGTGATCGCGCACCGCGGGGTGCGGACCGACGTCGTGGTCACGTGGGCCCACTCGGCCAAGGACAAGCGCGGCGTCATCAGTTGGACGTGCGGGATCCGCCACGCGGACGGGACGCCGCTGCCGCACGGCGAGTACAGCGGGTCGGGTTGCGGCGGCCCGTCCGACGCGGGCCGGAGCACCGTCGTCCTGGCCGACCCGGACGGTTACGTCCCGCCGGTCGCCACCGACTACGACCTGTCCTTCGTCGGCCTCGGCATCTACGCGGTCGCGGGCGCGGGCGCGCTCTGGGGCCTGCTGACCCTGGCCGCCGCGCGCCGGACGCTGCGGAAGCCCTCCTGACTCACCGTCATCCCCCTTCGCCAGTGGAGCGTCCCTGTGATTATGTGGCCTCCCGTGCCCACGTCCAGGGAGGCCGACATGCCCCGAACGCCGCAGCAGATCTTCGAGAGCTACGTCCACGCCGGACCCCTGTCCCGCGACGCCGACGCCCTCGCCGAGACCTTCACCGAGGACGGCGTCTTCGAGGCACCGTTCGTGCCCGCCGACGCCGACTTCCCGCGGCGCCTGGTCGGCCGCGAGCAGATCCGCAGCGCGATGGCCGAGCAGTACCGGCGCGGCGGGAAGGTCGGCCGCACGCCGAACTTCGCCAAGTCGAGCTACGTGCTGCACACCACCACCGATCCGGACGTGTTCATCGCCGAGATCGACACGGTCTTCGACGGGGAGGGGGACGAGGGCGACACCACGGCCTCGCTCGTCCAGATCTTCCGGATCCGCGACGACCGGATCGCCCGTCTGCGCGACTACTTCGCACCGGACTTGGTGGACTGAGCACGCCGTTGCTCCGCCCGGGTGGGCCCGCCCGCGCGCCCAGGCGCGCCGGCGGGTCCGGCTCGCTAGCTTGACCGGCATGAACGCCCCCGCCTCCCCCACGCCCGCCATCGCGATGCTGCGCCTGCTCGGCGGGTACCAGATCGCCCAGGCCCTCTTCGTCGCCGCCAGAGCCGGCCTCTCCGACCAACTCCTCGACGGACCACGCCCGTTGGCCGAGCTCGCCGCCGCCACCGGCCTGCGCCCCGACCCGCTGGCCCGGATCGTCCACGCGCTCGCCGGCGAGGACGTCTTCGCGCTCGACGCCGACACCGGGCTGGTCCGGCTCGGCCCACTCGGGCGCACCCTCGCCTCCGGCGTCCCCGAATCCGTCCGCAACATCGCCCTGATGTGGATGGACTCGCACTACCGCGCCTTCGGCGAGCTGTGGGGCACCGCCGAGACCGGCCGTCCCGCCGCCGAACTCGCCTACGGGGAACCCTTCTTCGACTGGGTCGGCGAGGACCCGGCCCGGGTGGGCGCGTTCACCGCCGCGATGACCGACTTCGCCCGCGCCATCCGCCACCACGCCCTGGACGCGGTCGAGCTGGACGGCGCACGGACCGTCGTCGACATCGGCGGGGCGGACGGCGCCGTCCTGGCCGCCCTCGCCCAGCGCGACCCGCACCTGCGGGGCACCGTCTTCGACCTGCCCCACGTGGTGGCGGCCGCCCCGGACGTCCTGCGCGCCCACGGGGTCGACGACCGGATCACGACGGCGGGCGGCGACTTCTTCGTCGAAGTACCGCCCGCGGAGGAGTACTTGGCCTGCTTCATCCTGCACGACTGGTCCGACGAGAAGGCCGGGCACATCCTCGCCAACGTCCACCGCGCCGCCACCGCGCCCGACGCCCGCCTGACCCTGGTCGAGACCGTCCTCGACCAGGGCGCCGCCCCCGAGGTGGCCTCCCTCCTCGACCTCACCATGCTCGGCATGCTCACCGGCCGCGAACGCTCCGCCACCGACTGGCGCGACCTCCTCGCCGCGTCCGGCTTCCGCCTCGACCGGATCCGCACGACCCAGGGCCCGATGTGCGTGATCGAGGCGACCCGCCTCCCCTGACAATTCGACCGGATTCCCCCGAAGAGCGAAATCCCCATTCCGAAGGAATACCGCCGCAAAACCTCCCGGAACATGACGACCCACCAGGGATCCGCCGGGGCGGCCGGCGACTTTGACGGGCGAGGAATGCGGGCGATAGCGTCCGATTGATCGTTTCTTTGCCGGCTCGGGGGGTGCTGGTGCCTCCCGGGCACGTCCTCTTACGGGAGATTCTGGTGCGTACAGCTCGAAGACTGGCCTGGCCCCTCGGCGCAGCCCTCGCGATACCCGTGATGGCCGGTTCGGTGCCGGCGGCGACCGCCGCCGAGGCCGCGCCGGCGCCGGTCGCGGCGGAAGGGTTCGGCTACCCCGATGCGGCCAAGGTCCTCGCGGACCGGAACATCACCCTCACGGCCGGGGACGGGCACATCGTGCTCGCCGACTGCGCCTCGGGGCCCGGCCTGGTGCAGCTGTACAGCCGCACGGCCAACCCGAGCCTGGTGTGCTTCCGGATCACCGGGCCCACCGGGTACCTCGCCCTGCAGATCCCGCAGGTCTACAACATCAAGGGCGACGACCACACCATCAAGGCCACGCTGAACACCGCGGGCACCGTCAGCAGCCTCGACGTCAACAAGAACGCCTGGACCCCGGTCGGCGAGGGCGACGCCACCAGCTCGACCACGCTGCTGGAGCTCAACGCCACCGACGGGCCGGCCGCCCCGGCCGCGGGCACCGACTACCAGGCCGTCGGCACCGTCGCCTTCGGACAGCCCGGCCACCCGGGCTCGCGCGCGTGCACCGCCGCCCTGGTCGACCGCAACTGGGTCCTGACCGCCGCCTCCTGCTTCGGCGACAACCCCGCCGCCGGTGCGCCCGCGACCGCGAGCACCGCCACGATCGCCGGCCACACCGTCGGCATCGCCGAGCTCGCCACCCGCGGCGACCGCGACCTCGTCATGGCCCGCCTCGCCACGCCGGTGGACGGCCTCACCCCGCTCGCCGTCTCCGCCACCGCGCCCGCGGCCGGCGACAGCCTGCGCGTACCCGGCCACGGCCGGACCGCCACCGAGTGGGCGCCGTTCCAGGTCCACACCACCACCCACACCGTCGGCGCCGTCGCCGCCACCGGCATCGACACGGCGCCCGCCGCCGGCGCGGCCGCCCTGTGCCAGGGCGACGCCGGGGCCCCGCTGCTGCGCGACCGCAACGGCACCCCCGAGATCGCCGCCGTGGCCGTCCGCTCCTGGCAGGGCGGCTGCCTGGGCACCCCGGCCACCGAGACCCGTACCGGGGCGACGTCCTCGCGCGTGGACGACCTCGGCGCGTGGGTGCAGCAGGTGCGGGCGACCGCGACCGGCTGGAAGACCCAGGCCCTGGTCAAGGGCGACAACGGCCTGTTCCAGGCCACCCGCCTCTACGACGGCAGCTGGACCGCGTTCCAGGACGTCCAGGCCACCGCGGGCAGCATCGGCGGCGTCAAGTCCGTTGCCGCCGCCGGGATCAACGGCGACACCCACGTCCTCGCCCTCGGCGGCGACGGCCGCCTCCACCACTCCCTGCGCAAGCCCGACGGCACCTGGTCCGCCTTCGGCGACGTCAACCAGGCCGCCGGGGAGCTCGGGAACATCACCCAGGTCTCGGCCTCCTCGATCGGCGCCGACCTGCACGTCGTGGTCCTCGCCGGCGGCCAGGTCTTCCACACCGTGCGCCACGCCGACGGCACCTGGACCGGCTTCGGCGCCGTCTTCGGCGCCGCCGGACCGCTGAACGGCGTCACCTCCGTGGCCGCCGCCGGCACCGGCAGCGAGCTGCAGGTCGCGGCCGTCGCGGGCGGCACCGTCCAGCACACCGTCCGTGCCGCGGACGGGACCTGGAGCGGCTGGGGCTCGGTCGCCGACGCCGCGGGCCCCATCGGCACCGTCGCCTCCGTCGCCATGGCCCGTCAGGGCGGTGACATGGACCTCGTCGCCGTCACCTCGACCGGCGCCCAGTTCCACACCATCCGCTTCGCGGACCGCACCTGGCAGCCCTTCCGGCCGCTGACCGGCGTCCTCGGCAACATCACCGCCGCCTCCGTCAGCGCCGCCCCCGTCGACGGCGACGCCCAGTTCGCCGTCACCACCACGGACAACCGCGTCCTGACCACCGCCCGCCACGCCGACGGCACCTGGGCCCCCGTCCAGACCCCCGACCTGACGGCCGTTCCCGGCAACCACACCGGCACCGCCATCACCGGCACCCTCTGACGACCGTCACCCGACCGTCCCCACGGACGGCCGGCGCCACGTGACGATCGCTCCCGCCGCCGCCTCGCCCCACCGGGCGGGGCGGCCGCGGCCGTCGGGCCCCGGAATTGTCAGTGGTGCGTGCAAGGATCGCCGCCATGACCGAGGAGACGTTCGACTGGGGTTCCTTCCTCACCCGCTGGAGCGAGGAGTGGGCCGACACCTGCACCGAGCCCGCCGACGAGCCCGCCGACGAGGCCGCGCGGGCGCGCGGGCTGGGCTTCGGGCCCGCCGCCGAGGAGCGGATAGCGGCGGCGGAGGAGCGGCTGGGGCGCCGACTGCCGCCGTCCTACCGGGAGTTCCTCGCGGTCTCCGACGGGTGGCGGCACGCGGGCGGGTTCATCGACCACCTGGCCGGCGCCGGGGAGGCCCGCTGGCACGAGGACGCCGACGGCCTCGGCGAGCACTTCGACGAGGGCGAGCTCGACGGCATGTGGGCGCGCGCGCTCCAACTGGACGTCGAATCCGACATGACGTACGTCCTGCTGGATCCGCAGGCCGCCGACGAACACGGCGAGTGGGCCGTCTACTGCCATCAGGTGTGGTCGCACTCCCCGCCCACCCGGCACGACTCCTTCCGCGAGTTCATGCTCGCGCAGTACCGGGAGTTCCACCGCCTCGCCGCCGACCACCACGCGGAGCGGCCGTTCGCCAACAACACCACCCGCCGCCTGGACGCCCAGGTCGAGGCGGCCCGGCTCGACGCGCTGCGCGGCGACCACGAGCGGGCGGCCGCCGCGCTCGCCGACGCGGCCGGGTACGGCCGGCCCCGGGCCAAGGGCATGCTGCACCAGCTGCGCCGCCTGCTGGGGCGGACGTACCTGGTGGACTACGGCTCGCTGCCCGCCGATCCGCGCTACCTGCGCGAGGTGGTGCCGCTGCTCGCGGTCGAGCAGGTGGCGAACCGCCACGACGCGACGGTCTGGGGCTACCGGGTGGGCATCTCCTCCGGCCGGCACCGGGAGCTGGCCGACGAGGTGCTGCGCGAGGTCGAGGAGCGGACGTTCCGGTACACCGCGGAGGGCCCCTTCGGCGCGGCGGTCGAGCAGGCCCGCGAGCAGGCCCGCTGGGGGCGCACGGACGCCGCCTGGCACACGCTGCTCGCCGCGCTCCCGCAGTGGACGCCGGTCGGCCCCGACCACCTGGCCCCGGTCGGCCTGCTCGCCGACCCCGTCCTCGGGCCCCTGGTCACCCCGGAGCGCGCCCTCGCCCTGCTCGCCACCCCCAGGGACGGCCGCCCGGCCCCGCCGCCGACCGGCGGCCCGCGGGACGCGGACGAGCTCGCCTGGCTCGCCGACCACCGCGAGGCCTACCGGTTCGTCCTCGTGGAGGGAGTGCACCCGGCAGACCTTCCCGCGCGCCTCGGTGCCGAGGACGCCGCCCTCGGCGCACCGGCGACGCCCGACGAGACCCACCTCGCACTCGTCCGCGCGGGCGGCGGCTCCTCGTACAACTCCTACAACTCCTTCGTTTCCTACAACTCCTACGACACCTACGACGACCGAGCCCGCGCCGCCGTCGGCCACGCGGGCGAGTCCGGCTGGAGCTTCGCCTTCGACGCCCACCCCGCCCGCCACGACGAACAGCGCTACGTCTCCCCCGCAGCGGCCTCCTCGCACGGCACGCGCGCCGTGGTGGTGTGGTCCGCACCGGATCAGGGCTTCTTCCACCTCTCCGTCGCCGAACAGGGCACCGAGCTCTACGCCTTCACCGTCCGGGGCTCCGAGATCCACCGCACCGGCACGGACATACCGCCCGCCCTCGACCCGGACGTCCTGTTCGCGCCCGGGGGCGAGGGCCGAGCGGAGCGCCGGGCCCTGGCGGCGATCGCCGTCCACTTCGGTGTGGGCCTCCCGCGCTTCGCCCTCACCGAAGGCCGCCTCCACCACGTCACCACCCGTTCCTGGACCAGTCCCCCGGGCCCCGGCGAGACGTACGCCCGGATTTCCCTGGGCGGCTCCGGCGGCCGGTGATCGCGGCCGGTGATCGCGGCCGGTGATCGGCGCAGCACCCGGAGGAAGCCGGAACGACCGCGGCCCGGACGCCGGTCGGACGTCCGGGCCGCGGCGGGGGTGCCGCCGGCGTCAGCCGATGGTCAGCCGGAACGGTCCGGCGAGCACCGAGTAGCCGTCGTTGGCGAGGTAGTAGGCGTCGTACGCGCCCGCGCCGCCGATCTTGCCGGTCGACAGCGTGACCGCACCGCTCTGGTTGGGCGTGTAGGCCCAGGTCAGCGAGGAGCGGGAGCCCGGGGTGACGCCCGCCGGGTAGACGCCGACCCAGTTCTTGACCGCGACCTGGGAGGTGTTCGGCAGCGCGTACCGGAGGGTGACGTTGCCGCCGCCCGCGACCTCGTTCAGGTCGCCGGTGAGCGTCGGGCCGGTGGCCGCGGACGGGGCGAACGCGGCGTTGAGCGGGGTCGCGTAGGTGTCGTTCGCGGTCAGCCCGGGCAGGCCGAGGGCGGACTCGATGGTGCGGCCGATGGAGTAGTGGTCGTAGTGCAGCGGGCTGCTGGTGCCGGCCGGGACGGTGCCCTGCGAGCCCACCGCGACGGTGGCGACGTGGTTGTAGGCCTCGCCCGAGCTCTCGTCCCAGGTGAGGAGCAGCAGGGAGCGCTGCTGGGTCCACGCGGGCGAGGAAAGGACCGGGGCGAGGGTCTGCTTCAGCCAGCCGTCCTGGACCTGCAGGCTGGTGGCGCTGCCGTTGCCGGAGGCCTCGCCGTCGTAGTAGTCGTCGGCCGCGATCCAGGAGAAGTTCGGGGTGGTGGCGGCCGACTGGAGGTCGGTGGTCAGCTGTGTGGTGTCGAAGAGGTGGGCGGCGCAGCGGGCCGGGTTGCCGCTGATGTCGGTGTAGTTGATGAACGGCGCGTCGTCGGGCATGTACTTGGCGTCGTACTGGGTGGTGGTGTTGCAGGGTGTGCCCATGCCCTGCTCGTAGGCCTTCCAGGTCTTGCCGGCGTCCTCGATGGTGTCGCCGAGGTTGCGCTGCGGGGAGTTGATGTTGGGCCAGTAGGTGGCGCCCTTGGTGTACGCGTCGCCGCCGGCGATCGCCATGTAGTTCTCGTCGCTCGGGTGGTAGACGCCGTGCGCGTCGGTGAGGGTGGCGCCCTGGGCCATCAGGCCGTGGATGAACGGGGTGTCCGCCGGGTCGTTCATGATCTGGGCGTAGTCGGTGTTCTCCATCATGACGGTGAACACGTGGTCGTAGCCGGGCACGGCGGACGCGGGCGGGCTGACCGGGGCGGGGGCGGCGACGGGGGTGTCGAGGGTGAGCGAGAGGTTGTCCAGGTAGCCGGTCTCGTTCGTGGTGGAGAGGAACTGCACCTCGACCTGGATCGACCGGGCGCCGGCCGGGACGGCCCCGGTGGCGGTGCGGGAGAGGAACTTGGTGGCGAGGCCGCGGTCGGTCGCGGAGACGGTCGGCAGCTTGGCGGTCGTGCCGACCGGGTTGCCGCCGGCGTCCTTGAAGTGCAGGCTGACGGCGACGTAGCCGCCGTACGTGGTCCAGCCGCCCAGCCAGCCGGCGAGGTCGTAGTGCACCCCGCCGCCGTCGATGGCCGTGGCGGCGGAGGAGACGTCGACGGTCTGCGACATCGAGCCGTCGCCGAAGTTGCCCGGGCCGAAGAAGGCCTTGCCGGGCGTCCTGCCGTCGTTCGGCAGGCCGAAGGAGCCGACGCCCTGGCACATCACGTTGACGCCGCCGGCCTGGACGGTCCAGCCGGGGACGGTGGTGGCGGCGCTCCAGTCGTTGGTGCAGTAGCCGCCGGCCTCCGCGTCGCCGTTGACGATCAGGTTGCCGCTGCCCGCCGCCGCGTGGGCGGTGGCGGGGGCGGCGACGGCCGTCGCGCCGAGGAGGGGGAGTGCGGCGAGCAGCCCGCCGAGGGAGCTCCAGCGCAGTCTCATCAGGGGTACCTCGTCCCGTTGGTGAGGGTGGTCGCCATGGCTTCGCGCCATGAGCGGACATAGAAGTACCGGCCGGTGCTGTCCGAGGGAAGAACGGCGACCGAACTTGGTCAGACAACTTTGCGTGAGCGGCGAGGTGGCACGGGCACGATCGGAGCCGTCGGTCCCCCTGGCCGGCTCCGTACGCCAGACTGTCCGGCGTAGCGGGACGGCAGGACGCAGCAGGACACGGGGAGGAACGGCAGTGGTCAGCGACATCGTCAAGGAGCTGGGGGCGGCACTCGGTCGCACCGGCACGGTCCGCCTCGGGGCGGACCACCACCGCCTGACCGTTCCCGTCGCGGGCGGCGAGCTCGCGGTCGACGTGATCGGCGACGCCACGGCGCGGCGGGTGGTCCACCTCCTCCCCGGCGGCGGACTCAACGTCGCCGCCAACTACTGCACCGCGCGGGGCCGGAGCCTCGCCCGCTTCCTCGCCGACCACGGCTACCTGGTCATCGGGACGACGCCCCGCGAGGACGCCCTCACGCCGGAGGCCCCTGACGACTGCACGGCCTGGGGCCTGGACTCGCACCGGGCGGACCTCGAACGCGTCATCACGGCCGCCGAGGCCGTCACCGCCCTGCCGTACGAGCTCCTCGGCCACTCGGCCGGAGCCGCACTCGCCCTGGACACCGCCGCACGCACCACCGCCGCACGCGCCACCGCCGCACGCACCACCGGCAGCGCCGGTCCCCGGCGCGTCCTCGTCCTCGACACCACCGGCCCGTACGATCCCGCGACGGAGCCCGAGCTGGTCGCGAAGGCGGAGGCGCTCACCGACCTCCTCCAGCAGCAGCTGGACGCGGGTGCCAGGACCCTCGACCCCGGCCTCAAGGGACTCTTCGCCCGCGCGGCCACCGCCCCGGACGCGCCGAGCGGCATGCCCCGGCCGGTGCCCCAACAGGCGGGCGAGCCGGGGCGGTTCAGCAACCTCGGCCTGCTCCACTACGCGCTCACCCACACCCGTGACCTGCCCGGCCCCGCCAACTGGATCTACCACCGGGGCCACAGCGGCGGTACCCACGCCTTCGGCCCCACCCCCGCCGAGGACCGCTTCACCCTGACCCACACCCCGCTGGCCGTCTGGGCGGAGGCGATCGAGCGCCTCGGCAGCGGCCTCCAGCCCACCGCCCTGCTGCGCGACCTGGCCGCCGTGTGGGCCGGGCGGACGGACGTCCACCGGATCGACTGGGCCGCGATCCGGGCCGACGTGGTCTGGATCAACGCCGAACTCGGGCGTGGCGACCACGACTCGGGCGCCCGCCTGATCCGCGCGGGCGGCGCCCGGGTGGACTACCGTGTCGTCCCCGGCTACGGCCACGGCGACGTCGTGTGGTCGGCCACCGCCGAGCAGGACGTGTGGACGTCCCTGCTGCCCGGGCGCTGAGCGCGGTCGTACCGGCAGGGCCGCGTCCGCGTCAGGACAGCGTCCACACCTGGTTGTCCGCCTCCGAGCAGGCCTGCACCCTGACCCACTGGGCCATGCCGTCGGAGGTCAGGCACTGCTTGGTGGAGGAGTTGACGACCTGGTAGCCGCCGGGGACCGGGACGAAGGACCAGAGCTGGTTCTCCGCGCCCGGCGGGTTCGTCCAGACCTGGATCCGGCCGGTGGTCAGTTCGAGGTCGAGGACCTTGGTGTAGTTCGTCGAGCCGTTGCGCAGGAGGTAGCGCCCGTCGGAGAAGTAGTCCAGGCGCCACTGCTGAGCCGGGGAGCGGTTGGCCGGATAGGTGCCGACGCGGTTGCCGTCCTTGTCGACGGAGTAGGCGTTGTCCAACGCGTTGCTCCCGAGGGAGAGCTGCGCCAGCGGGGGCAGTTGCGGCGCCGGCTTCGGCGCTTGCGTGGGCTGCGGCTGTGGCTGCGGCTGCGGGGCCGCCGTCGGCACCGCGGGCGGCACGGTGGCGGTCGGCTGGGCGGGGGCCGGCGCCGGCGCCCCGGTGGTCGGCGCGGCGGAGGGCGGCTGGGCCTTCCCGGTGGGGGCCTGGCCGGTGACGGGCAGCGTGGCCGGCGGGGCGAGCGCGCCCGCCGGCACGGGCCCGGCGCTGGGGCCCGACGTCGCGGCGGACACGGGCACCGGGCCGCCCCCGTCCCCCGCGCCCGGGCCGGCGGAGGGCGTCGGCGTCGGCGCGTCGGGCGTCGGAAGGCCGCCGGACGGGACGTTCGGGTCCGGCGGCACCGCACCGCCCGGGTCCCCGGACCGCCCGGCGCCGGCCGTCGGCCCCGCGGCGACGGCGTCGCCGTGCGGCACGCCGCCCGCGCCCGGCCGGCTCACCACCGCCCCGGTGGCGCCCACCGCGCCCAGCACGGCCATCGCCACGACCGACACCACCGCCCGCCGCCGCAGGCCGGTCCACGACCGGCGCCCGGCGACGGGTCGTTGGCCGGTGTGGACCGCAACCGCGGGCACGCCCTCCGCGGCACCCGCCGCCAGCGCCTCCCGGACGGCCTCCGCCATCGCCGCCGCGTCCGGCCAGCGCTCGCCCGGGTCCTTCGCCATCGCCCGCTCGACGATCGCCCGCACCGGCCCGGGTATCGGGTCCGGCAGCGGCGGCACGGGCTCCGTCAGGTGCTGGAGGATCACCTCCAGCGCGGTCTCCCCGTCGAAGGGCAGCCGCCCAGCCAGGCATTCGTAGAGGACGACGCCGAGCGCGTAGAGGTCCGCCGAGCCGGTGACCGGCCCGGTCGAGGCCTGCTCCGGCGCCTGGTACGCGGCGGTGCCGAGGACCATCCCGGGGACGGTCAGCCGGGCGTCGCTGCCGGGGCGGGCGATCCCGAAGTCCGCGATCACCGTCCGGTCGCCGCACACCATCAGGTTGGCCGGCTTGACGTCCCGGTGGACCACCCCGGTCCCGTGCGCCGCCACCAGCGCCTCCAGCACCTGGAGCGCCATCCGCAGCGCCTCCTCGGCCGGCAGGCTGCCCCGGCGCGCCAGCACGGCGCTCAGCGGCTCCCCCTCGATCAGCTCCATGACCAGGTAGGCGACCTGCCTCCCGATCACGGGGGCCTCGCCGTGCCCGAAGTCGTAGACCCCGACGATGCCCGGGTGCCGCAGCTGCGCCATGACGCGCGCCTCGGCGTGGAAGCGCTCGGCGAATCCCGGCTCGTCCAGCAGGACGGGCTTGACGACCTTGACGGCCACCCGGCGGCCGAGGACCTCGTCCTCGGCGAGCCACACGTCGCCCATCGACCCACCGCCCAGCCAGTCCACCAGCCGGTAGCGGTCGGCGAGCACGGTGCCACGCATGGTTCTCCCTGAGTCAAGTCGCATCGGTTGCGCGCACGCCGTCGACCGGGGCGCCCCCGGAGATCATGGCGCCGCTCGATAAGAGCTGACTTGTCGTCGGATGAACACCGCCCGCTGTGCGGGGATTCGGCGCGTCATGGCGCCATGGTCAGCCCCGCCGGTCCGGCACCCCGGCTGAGCACGACGGAGCGGATGTGGTCGAGGGCCGTGGCGTAGTCGGCCCGGCCGGGGTCGGCGCGGGCGGCCTCCCGCAGGTCGAGGACGCGGTAGGGCGGCCCGAGGTCGGTGACCTGCGGGACGAACTCCGCCTTCGTCACGGTCCACCGCTGCCCGGGCGCGGCCGGCGGCGAGAAGGTGAACCGGGCGATCGAGGACCAGTTGCCGCGCGGGTCCTCGGCGCCCGTGGGGTTGAACATGTGGCCCGCGAGCTGGTCGCCCATGCCGTAGACCGTCCAGGTGTCGTTGATCTTCTCGTAGGCCTGCGGGATGTGGGCGTGCGTCCCGAGGACCAGGTCGACCACCGGCCGCCCGGGCTCCGGCTCGGCGGCGAGGTCGCGGGCCAGCGCGAGCTGCTGCTCGTTCGGGGCGTCCTGCCACTCGGTGCCCCAGTGGACGCTGACCACGACGACGTCCGCCCCCGCCTCCCGGGCGGCCCGCGCGTCGGCGAGGATCCGGTCGCGGTCGATGAGGTTGACGGCCCAGGGCTGCCCCTTCGGCAACGGGATGCCGTTGGTGCCGTACGTGTAGGCGAGTTGGGCCACCGTCGCCCCGCCCGCCGTGAGCAGCGCGGGCCCGCCCGCCTCCTCCTCGCCGCGCGCGGACCCGGTGTGCTTCAGCCCGACGGCGTCCATGGCGTCGAGCGTGCGCCGGATCCCGGCCGGCCCGTCGTCGAGCGTGTGGTTGGAGGCGGTGTCGCAGGACGCGTACCCGGCGTCCTTGAGCGCCCGGGCCACCTGCGGGGGCGACTTGAACGACGGGTACCCGGTGAACGGCCCGCCGTCGGCGCCGTACACCGTCTCCATGTGACAGATGGCCAGGTCGGCGGCCCCGATGACGGGCTTGACCCCGGCGAGCATCCGCGTGAAGTCGTACCCGGCGCCCCCGGCGTCCTCCTTGGCCTGCTGGATGATCTCGGTGTGCGGCAGGACGTCCCCCGTCGCCACCAGCGTGAACGCCCGCGGCCCCGAGGGCGTCGGCACGGCCGTCGGGCTCGTGGCCGCCGACGGAACGGCCTCCGGCGCCGGCGGCCCGCCGCACCCCGCGAGGGCGAGCAGTGCAGCGGCCAGGAGCACCTCACGGCGCGGTGATCTCATCATCGTGTCGTCCCACAGTCGGCGGATATGACCCCCCGTCCTCCGACTATGGGAGCCCACCCCCGCCCCTCCCGTCCCCCACGCCCCACCGCGCCCCGACCTCACCCGACGAGGCGAGCCCGGGCCGCGGGGACCGTGCGGCCCCGGCGGGAGCCTGCGGCCCGGCAGCGGCGGGACGTCAGAAGGCGATCCGGACCTTCAGCGCCGAGCGGTCGTCCATCGCGCGGTAGCCGTCCGACACGCCGTCGAGGGTGACGGTGCGGTCGAAGACGAGGCCCGGGTCGATCGCGCCGGAGAGGACGTCGGGCAGCAGCTCGGGGATGTAGGCGCGGGCGGGGGCGACGCCGCCGAGGACCGCCACGTTGCGGGCGAAACGAGGGCCGCTGTCGACCCCCGCGCTGGCGCCGAGGGGGCCGCCGGCCTGGCCGAGCGCGCGGCCGGCGCC
>NZ_JBHWGV010000021.1:52186-65728 GCF_042732955.1 Kitasatospora sp. NPDC059747
CTGGGGCTGCTTGTTTTTTTATAACGACCCCGGGGGGGGGCGGGGGCCCCCCCCCCCCCCCCCGCCACGTTGCGGTCGAACATCTGCCGGATGTCGACGCCGGCGCTGCCGCCGTGCGGCACGCCGACGTAGCCGACCGCGCCGCCGTCGCGGGCGATGGAGATCGCGGTGCGCATCGACTCCTCGGTGCCGACGGCCTCCAGGACGGCGTGCGCGCCGGTGCCGCCGGTCAGCTCCCTGACCGCCTCGATCGCGGCCTCCCCGCGCTCGGCGACGACGTCCGTGGCGCCGAACTTGCGGGCGATGGCCGTGCGCGCCTCGTGGCGGCCCAGCGCGATGATCCGGCCGGCGCCGAGCCGCTGCGCGGCGAGCACCCCGCACAGGCCGACCGCGCCGTCGCCGACCACGGCGACCGTCGAGCCCGGACGCACCCGCGCCGAGACCGCCGCGTGGTGGCCGGTGCTCATCACGTCGGACAGGGCGAGCAGGCCGGGCAGCAGCGCCTCGTCCCCGGCCGCCTCCTTGGGCAGCCTGACCAGGGTGCCGTCGGCGAAGGGGACCCGGACGGCCTCGCCCTGGCCGCCGTCGGAGCCGACCTCGCCCCAGAAGCCGCCCCGCGGGCAGGAGGTGTGCAGGCCGTCGCGGCAGAACTCGCAGGTGCCGTCCGACCAGACGAACGGGGCCACCACGAAGTCGCCGCGGGCGAAGCCGGACACCTCGGCGCCGACCTCCTCGACGATGCCGAGGAACTCGTGGCCGATCCGCTGCCCGGCCACCCGGGGCGCCACGCCGCGGTACGCCCACAGGTCGCTGCCGCAGATGCAGGCGTTGACCACCCGCACGACGGCGTCGGTCGGCCGCCGCACCACCGGGTCGGGCACCTCCTCGATCCGGATGTCGGTGGGGGCGTGGATCACGGTGGCGCGCACGGAACTCTCCTGGCACTGCTCATGGGACCTGGACTGGAGCAGCCAGGGTCGCCAACCGGGCGCACCCGTGTCCAGCTACATCTCCTACACCACTTCCTTAAGATGAACTGATGCTCGACGTTCGACGACTCGTCCTCCTCCGCGACCTGGAGGCCCACGGCACGGTCACCGCCGTGGCCGACCTCCACGGCGTCACGCCGTCCGCCGTCTCGCAGCAGCTGCGGCTGCTCGAAGAGGAGACCGGCACCCGCCTCCTGGAACGCACCGGCCGCTCCGTCCACCTCACGGCCGCGGGCCGCCGCCTCGCCGGCGACACCGAGCACGTGCTCGCCGCCCTGGAGCACGCCCGCATCCGCCTGCACGCCGAGACCGGGAGCCCCGCGGGCCCGCTCCGCCTCGCCTGCTTCCCCAGCGCCCTCGTACCGCTGGCCGCCCCGCTCGGCACCGCCCTGAAGACCGCCCACCCGGACGTGCGGCTCCACATCACCGAGGCCGAGCCCGAGGCCGCCGTCCGGCTGCTGCTCCAGCGGCGCGCCGACCTCGCCGTCGTCTACCGGTACGACAACCTGGCCGCGCCCCCGCACGCGGACGTGGAGACCCGGGCGCTGCGGTCCGACCCCCTGGTCGCCGTGCTGCCCTCCGGCCACCCGGCGGCCCGGCCGACGGGTGCGCCGATCGACCTGCGCGAGCTCGCGGACGCCCACTGGACCACCGCGCCGCCGCAGACCGCCTGCGGCGCCGCCGTCCTCCAGGCCTGCCGCTCGGCCGGCTTCACCCCGCGGGTCAGGAACGTCTGCACCGACTTCTCCGCGATGATCGCCCTCGCCGAGAGCGCGGGCCACGCGGCGCTGATCCCCCGGCTGGCCACGGCCCACCTGCCGTCCACGCTGACCGCACGGCCGGTGGCGGACGACACCCTCACCCGCAGGATCGAGGTCGCCATCCGCCACAACACGGCGCACGAACCCGCGATCGCCGCCGGCCTGGACGTGCTCCGCACGCTGGCCGGCAGCCCGTGAGCGGCTCCGGCTCAGCCCAGGGTGCAGGCGAGCTGCGCCTTCACCGCGTCGAAGATGTTCTCCTGGGCGCGGCAGTCGGCACTGTAGACGTCCTCCCACTTGGGGCTGATGAAGTGGACGTTCACGATCTCGGTGATGATGCTGACGCCGCCCTGGGCCTTGATGGTGTTCTGGGCGATCAGCACCTGCGGCGTCGGCGCCGTCTGGGCGCCGATGACGCCGCCCTAACCGTAGAACAGGTTGGTGATCTTGGTGTAGACGGTGACCTTGTTGCCCTGGATGTTGTTGCCGATGATGGCGACCGTCCAGTCCTTGTAGTTGCGCTGCCAGGCGTAGTTGGTCGCCCGGTTCAGGGCGGACACGGTGCCGTACTGGGCCTGGACGATCCAGTGGTGCCTGCGGGCGCCCGGGTCACGGGGCTGCGCCGGCTCCCCCAGGCGGGCACCGCTCGCCGAGCCCAGCAGGGGCGCCGCACTGGCCGGCGCGGCGATGCCGCCGGTGACGGCGAGGGCCGCGGCCCCGGCGACCACGGCCGTCTTCCACTTCCCGGCGAGCTGACTGGTTGCCATCGTTGTTCTCCTCGTTCCCTCACGTCCACAAGCGCCTGGGCATCACCCGGCGCCCATGACTCTCGCCGACCGGTCACGGGGCGCACATCAGTCATTTGACGGTGGGCACCGAGGCCGCCGGCGTCCTACGTCACCGGCCTCCCGCCGTGGATGCGCAGTAGTAGGCTGAGCTGGAGAAATGATCTTCAGGAGAGACATGTCCGCCGCCAAGCCCCGCGTCCTGTTCGTCACCGACCTGGCCTACCCGGCCCGCGGCCGCCGCTACTGCGACGAGGACATCCGGCTCTCCGCGCGCCTGCGCGAGGACTTCGACGTCGCCCTGTGCCACCCCCTCGACGCCGCCACGCTGATGGACGCCTTCGACCTCGTCCTCGTGCGCAACAGCGGCCCGGTGCTGAACTACCGCGCCGCGTACGAGGCCTTCCGGGACCGCGCCCTCGACCGCGGCACCCGCGTCTACAACCAGCTCACCGGGCGCGCCGACATGGCCGGCAAGCAGTACCTGGTCGACCTCGATGCCGCCGGGTACCCCGTCATCCCCACCGCCGACCGGGCCGAGGACCTCGGGCGGCTGCCCGTCGTGCCCGAGTACGTCGTCAAGCCGAAGCTCGGCGCCGACTCGATCGGCCTGCGGATCGTCCCCCGCGAGGAGCTCGGTTCCGTCGCGTTCGGGGACGGCGTCCTGGTCCAGCCGCTGGTCCGCTTCGCGTACGAGGTCTCGTTCTACTTCGTCGACGACGCCTTCCAGTACGCGCTGCACGCCCCCGACCCCGAGCAGCGCTGGCGCCTCGAACCGTACGGACCCACCGCCGCCGACCTCGACTTCGCGCGCCGCTTCATCGCGTGGAACACGATCGAGCACGGCATCCAGCGCGTCGACGCCTGCCGCACGCCCGAGGGCGACCTCCTCCTCGTCGAGCTGGAGGACCTCAACCCCTACCTCTCGCTCGACCTGGTCGACGAGGCCACCCAGGACCGCTTCGTCGCCGCCCTCAAGGCCTCCCTGCACGAGCTCGCCGGGACGCCGGAGCACGGCTGAGGGGCCGCCCGGATGGGGCGGCCCGTCTTTTCAGTCCTCGCCGGTCACGGCGCCAGGCCGTCCGAACGCCGCCAGCTCACCAGCCGGGCCCCGTCCGGCGGGACGTCGACCACCTCCTGCCCGAAGACCCGGTTGATCGAGCTGTGCCCGCTCAGCGAGATGTCCGCCCCGTAGACGTGCAGCGAGACCGCCCGGCCGGTGCCGCCGTTCGACACCCGGTGGATGTCCTCGTCGGGCGGCACCAGGAGCTGCACCCGGCCGGGCGAGCAGGTGGTCCGGCCGGCCGGCACCAGCACCCTGCGGCCGGAGCGGGGCACCCGCCACAGCCGGTACGCCTCGTCCACCTCCACGCCCTCCAGCACGCCGGACACGCACCAGGCGACATGGTCGTGGACCGGGGTCGACTGCCCGGGCAGCCAGGTCAGGGCCACCACGGAGTGCGTCGGTCCGGCGTGCAGCAGCCGCTGCGCGTAGCCGTCGGTGTCACCGGCGCACAGGTCGTCCGGGACGATCAGCCCGGCCCGCAGGTACTTGCGCAGGGTGTCCGCGGTGAGCTGGGCGGTCAGGACGTCGGCGGCCGCGTAGCGCGCGAGGTCGGAGAGGAACTCGTCGAGATTGGTACGGGTTTCCACGGCTACCGCCCTGCCCCGGTGAGGGCCCGGACCTCCAGGTCCTCGAAGGACCGCCCGTCCGGGTCCTCGTCGCGACGGCGGCGGCCGCCGGCCAGCGAGCCGAGGACGGCGGCGGCGAACCCGATCGGGATCGAGACGACGCCCGGGTTCTGCAGCGGGACCGGCGCCGTGGTCGTGCAGGAGATCAGCGCCGTGGCGTTGCCGACCTCCTTGCTGGTCACCGCCACCCCGCAGTCCTTCGCCTGGGCGGCCGTCAGCTTCACCGCGTGGACCGTACCGCTCGCGCCGCCCCAGCAGATCGGGGAGAGCAGCACCAGGCCGATCGAGGCGACCAGGCCCGCGTAGATGCCGCACTTGGCACCGAAGGTGGTGAAGCCCCGCCAGAACAGGGTCAGCAGGATCGCCGGCAGGTTGGCCGAGGCCGCGATGGCGAAGGCCAGCGCCACCAGGAACGCCACGTTGAGGTCCCGGGCGAAGATCGACAGCACGACCGCGACCGCGCCGATGACCACGGCCGCGACCTTCGCCGTCCGCAGCTCCTGCCGCTCCGTCGCCCGGCCCTTGCGGATGACGCTGGCGTAGAGGTCATGGGCGAACGACGACGAGGAGGTCAGCGTGAGCCCCGCGACGACCGCCAGGATGGTGGCGAACGCCACCGCCGCGATGAAGGCCAGCATCAGCGAGCCGCCGGTGGTGCCCGCGCCGCCGCCGAGGTGCTCGGCCAGCAGCGTGGCGGCGGTGTTGCCGGACGGGTCCTTCTCCCTGATCGTCGCCGTGCCCACCAGTGCGGCCGCGCCGAAGCCCAGCACCAGGGTCATCAGGTAGAACACCCCGATGATGCCGATCGCCCAGTTCACCGACTTGCGCGCGTCCTTGCCGGTCGGGACGGTGTAGAAGCGCACCAGCACGTGCGGCAGCGCCGCGGTGCCCAGCACCAGGGCCACGCCCAGGCTGACCAGGTCGAGCTTCGACCAGCCGTCGGTCGACCCGTACTTCAGACCGGGCTGGAGGAAGGCGTCGCCCTTCTTGGACGCCGTCGCGGCGTCCCCGAGCAGGTGGCCGAGGTCGAAGCCGTACTTCGCCAGCACCCACAGGGTCATCGTGGCCGCACCGGCGATCAGCAGACCCGCCTTGACGATCTGCACCCAGGTGGTGCCCTTCATCCCGCCGACCACCACGTAGACGATCATCAGGGCGCCGACCCCGACGATGGTCCAGATCTGCGCGGAGGCGCCCTTGACGTCGAGCAGCTGCCCCACGATCGTCGCCGCGCCGACCATCTGCGCGATCAGGTAGAAGATCGAGACCACGATCGTCGACACGCCCGCGGCCGTGCGCATCGGCCCGCTGCGCAGCCGCGCGGCCAGCACGTCGGCCATGGTGAACCGCCCGGTGTTGCGCAGCAGTTCGGCCACCAGCAGCAGCGCGACCAGCCAGGCGACCAGGAAGCCGATCGAGTAGAGGAAGCCGTCGTACCCGGCCAGCGCGATGATCCCGGCGATGCCGAGGAACGAGGCCGCGGACAGGTAGTCGCCCGAGATCGCGATCCCGTTCTGCAGCGCCGAGAACTGGCCGCCGCCGGTGTAGAAGCCGCCGGTGCCCCGGGTGCTGCGGCGCGCCCAGAGGGTGATCACGAGGGTCACCGCCACGAGGGCGACGAACAGGCCGATGGTCAGGCCCTTGTGCGAGGCCGGCTGCGCCGCCGCGGCGGCGAGCTGGAGGTGCTGGGTCATGCCTGGGCCTCCGTCGCTTCCCGGGTGCCACGACCGGCCGGAGCCGCCGGGCGGTTCGCCGTCACGTCGCGCAGGGCCGCGGCCAGCGGGTCCAGCCGCCGGGCCGCGAACCGCCCGTAGGCCAGGGCGATGCCGAACGTCGAGACGAACTGCAGCAGCCCGAAGACCAGGGCCACGTTGACGTTCCCGGCGACCTTGGTCGCCATGAAGCCGCGGGCGTAGGCCGAGCAGAGCACGTACGCCAGGAACCAGAGCAGGAACGCCGCCGTCACCGGGAAGACGAACCTGCGGTAGGAGGCGCGCAACTCGGTGAAGCGCGGATCGTCGCCGATCCAGGGCGTGTCGCGGCGCGACGACACGGCGGGGTCGATCATGTCAGTCCTTCGGAGCGGTGCGGAACTTGCCGATGGACCGACCGTAGGAACCCGACGTCGACGCACGGTCAACGCGCCGTCAACGCGCGTCAACCGATCCGTCTGAGGCGTCCGCCCCCCCGGCGGAGTGAGGCCGGGCAGGAGCGTCAGGCGCGGCCGAGGACGCGGTCGACGGTGATCTCCAGGACGACGCGGTCCGGGTTGACGCGCGGCTCGCGGTAACGGGCGGCGTAGCGGCGCTCGGCGTCGGCCACCTCCTCGGCGGCGGAGCGCACGACGGCGACGCCCTCCAGCGTGGACCAGCGGGCGCGGTCGACCTGGCAGACGGCGACGCGCTGGCCGCCGGGGCCGGCTTCGGCGACGTTGCGGGCCTTGCGGCTGGTGCGGCTGGTGATCACCCGGGCGATGCCGGTCTGCGGGTCGAAGGTGACGCCGACGGGTACGACGTGCGGGGAGCCGTCGGGGCGCCGAGTGGTGAGGGTGGCGATGTGACGCTCGCGCCAGAAGGCGAGGAACGCGTCGTCGAGGTCGCGGGGGTCGTGGGCCATGGCCGTGATCGTACGGCCCCCGGGGCGGGCGCACCCGCCCCGGGGCCGCCGGGCGTCAGTGCCCGCGGGCGATCCATTCGGGCAGGGCCGGGGCTTCGGCGCCGATCGTGGTCGGGTCGCCGTGGCCGGTGCGGACCACCGTCTCGGGCGGGAGGGTGAGGAGGCGGTCCCGGATGGAGTCGATGATCGTCGGGAAGTGCGAGAACGACCGGCCCGTCGCGCCCGGCCCGCCGTGGAAGAGGGTGTCGCCGGTGAAGACGGTGCCGAGCTCCGGGGCGTGCAGGCAGACGGCGCCCGGCGCGTGGCCGGGGGTGTGCAGGACGGTCAGCGCGGTGCCGGCCACCTCGATCCGCTGGCCGTCGGCGAGTTCGCCGTCCGGGAGGCGCTCGGGGTGGGTGAGCTTCCACAGCGGGAGGTCGTCGGGGTGCAGCAGGATCGGCGCGCCGGTGCGCTCGGCGAGCGCGGGGGCGGCGTCGACGTGGTCGTTGTGGGCGTGGGTGGAGACGATCGCCAGCAGTCGGCGCCCGCCGAGCGCGGCCTCGATCGCGTGGGCGTCGTGCGCGGCGTCGATCACCACGGCCTCGGTGTCGTCGCCGACGATCCAGACGTTGTTCTCCACCTCCCAGCTGCCGCCGTCGAGTTCGAACACACCGGAGGTGACGAGACGGTCCACGCGGACGGTCACAGGACCACCACCGAGCGGAGCACGTCGCCCTGGTGCATGCGCTCGAACGCCTGCTCCACCGCGTCGAGTTCGATGGTCTCGGTGACGAACGCGCCGAGGTCCAGGCGGCCCTGGAGGTAGAGGTCGATGAGCATCGGGAAGTCCCGGGAGGGCAGGCAGTCGCCGTACCAGGAGGACTTGAGGGCGCCGCCGCGGCCGAAGACGTCGAGCAGCGGGAGCTCCAGCGTCATCTCCGGGGTGGGCACGCCGACCAGGACGACGGTACCGGCGAGGTCGCGCGCGTAGAACGCCTGCCGGTAGGTCTCGGGGCGGCCGACCGCCTCGACGACGACGTCCGCGCCGTGGCCGCCGGTGAGCTCGCGGATGGCCTCGACCGGGTCGGTGGTGCGGGAGTTGACGGTGTGGGTGGCGCCGAGGCCGCGGGCCGTCTCCAGCTTGCGGTCGTCGATGTCGACGGCGATGATCCGCGCCGCGCCCGCCAGCCGGGAGCCCAGGACCGCCGCGCCGCCGACGCCGCCGCAGCCGATCACGGCGACCGAGTCGCCCCGCCCGACGCCGCCGGTGTTGATCGCGGCGCCGAGGCCCGCCATCACGCCGCAGCCCAGCAGGCCCGCGACGGCCGGCTCGGCGGCCGGGTCGACCTTGGTGCACTGGCCGGCCGCGACGAGGGTCTTCTCGGCGAACGCGCCGATGCCGAGCGCCGGGGACAGCTCGGTGCCGTCCAGCAGCGTCATCTTCTGCTTCGCGTTGTGGGTGTCGAAGCAGTACTGCGGACGGCCGCGCCGGCACGCCCGGCACTGGCCGCACACCGCGCGCCAGTTGAGGACGACGAAGTCGCCCGGGGCGACCTCCGTGACGCCCTCGCCGACCGACTCGACGACGCCCGCGGCCTCGTGGCCGAGGAGGAACGGGAACTCGTCGTTGATCCCGCCCTCGCGGTAGTGGAGGTCGGTGTGGCACACGCCGCAGGCCTGGATCCGGACGACGGCCTCGCCCGGCCCCGGGTCCGGCACGACGATCGTGGTCACCTCCACGGGCGCGCCCTTGGCACGCGCGATGACTGCCTTGACCTGCTGGGCCATCCGTTTCCACCTCCGTCGGCCGGGGCGCCGTCGCACCCGGCGTGACCTGCGTCGAACCACTTGCCCACGAAGCGTATCGTCCACGCCCGCGCCCGCCCGGCGGGCGGGTCCGGTCGCCGGATCACCGTCCACGCCGGTCCCGGGATATGACGATGGCATACCCGGAGCCGATCGCGGCCCAGCTCGGCCGGGGGCGCACGGAGGGCGCCGGGCGCCCGTGCGTGCGCACCGAAGTGCCCGGAAAGCATCGGCGTTGGCCGGAAGTACCGCAGACGCGCGGACCGCCGCCCACGTACGGTCGTAGCAGAAGCGGTCCACGCGATGACGCTCAGCACACTCCCGTGACGACCGGCGCGCCCCGGCACGACCGGCGCGCCCGACCTCGCCCGCCCCGGTCCCACCCGGTCCCACCCGTCGGCCGGGTCCGCGTACCCGGACCCCGGTCCCGTCCGATCCCGGTCCCACCCGCCGGCCAGAGCCGAGCCGTCCGCCGGCCCGCCCCACCCGTCCCCCGCACCTCCCCGGTTCCACCCCCCGCCGGGCCGCCCGCGCGGCCCACCGCCCTGGAGTCTGGAGTACGGATGTCCGCCGAGAACAGTGCGACCGGTGCCGGCACCGGCACCGCCCCGCTCACGCCGCTGCACTGCCCGCGCCACGCCGAGGCCGGTCCGCCCCGGCTCTCCGCGCTGCCCACCGGCACCCCGGTCTGGCTGGTCAGCCGGCACGCCGACGTGCGGCAGGTCCTCACCGACCCGCGGCTCGGCCGCGCTCCGCTGTACGCGCCGGACGCGCCGCCGCTCACCAACGCGCCCAACCTGCTGGACGATCCGAACAGCATGCTGAACATCGACGGCACCGAGCACCAGCGGCTGCGCCGCACCGTGCAGCGGGCGTTCACGCCGCGCGCGATCGCGCGCTGGCGGCCCTGGGTGGCCTCGGTGATCGAGGGCCTGATCGACGAGCTGATCGACCACGGCAACCCGGCCGACATCGTCGCCGGTTACACCCGCCCGCTGCCGGTCGCGGTGATCAGCCGGCTGATGGGGCTGGACAACCTGGACAGCAAGCGGCTCGCCCACTGGAGCGACCACGCGCTCTCCACCACCGCCCACAGCGCCGAGGCGATCGTCACCGCGATGGGCGAGTTCGCCGAATTCGGCTCCGCCGTGATCGCCGAGCGGCGCGCCGACCCGGGCGAGGACCTGGTCAGCAGCCTGCTGGCGGCCGCCGCCGAGGACGGCTCGATCACCGAGGGGCAGCTGGTCACGCTCGTGATCGGGCTCGTCGTGGCCGGGCACGAGACCACGATGACGTCCCTCGGCAACGCGCTCGTCTACCTCCTGGGCGACGGGCGCGACGCCTGGCAGCGGCTCGCCGCCGACGAGGCCAGCGCCGCCGCCGCGACCGAACAGCTGCTGCGGGCCGTGCCGCTCGGGGACACCGACTACTTCCCCGGCCTGCTGCGGCGCACCGTGGAGGAGGTCGAGATCGGCGGGGTGGTCATCCCGGCCGGCAGCGTGGTCGCCGCCGACACCAGCGCGGCCAACATGGACCCGGAGGTCTTCACCGGGGACCTGCTGACCGAGCTGTTCTCCCCGCTCGTCGCGCCGATGTACACCTTCGGCGCCGGGCCGCACCACTGCCTGGGCGCGTGGCTGGCCCGGATGGAGCTCGAACTGGCCCTGCACCGGCTGGCCCGCCGACTGC
Source organism: Kitasatospora sp. NPDC059747 (assembly GCF_042732955.1). Lineage (NCBI taxonomy): Bacteria > Bacillati > Actinomycetota > Actinomycetes > Kitasatosporales > Streptomycetaceae > Kitasatospora > Kitasatospora sp. NPDC059747. The sequence continues at coordinate 62,504 of NZ_JBHWGV010000021.1, forward strand.
CCTCGCTGCGGCTCACCGACCCGGCCGGCTCGATCGACTGGCGGCGCGGGCTGCTGACCCGCAGTCCGAACTCGCTGCAGGTGGCCTGGTGACGGCCGGTCCAGAGACGGGCGCCGAGACGGTCGTCGTCCGCGTCGACCGGGACCGCTGCATCGGCTCCGGGATGTGCGCCCTCAGCGCGCCCGATTCGCTGGCGCTCGGGGCGGAGGGCCTGGCCGAGCCGGTGGCCGGGTACGGCGGGGACGGCGCGGAGCTGACGGCCGAACTGACCGAGGCGGTCGACTTCTGTCCGGTCGAGGCGCTGACGCTGTACTCGGCGCGCGGCGGGTACCGGATCGCCCCGGCGGAGTGAGTCCCCGCGGTGCCGCCCGTCTCGCCGACACGGGCGGCGCCGCGGCCGGGCGTGATTCATGAGCCGTGCTAATCGATGCATGAGCTGATCGATCTTGCTCGCCCCCGGGCCGGCTGATGAGCTTGGGCCATGAAGAACGCGGAAGTCCTCGCTCCAGCCAACTCGCCTTCCACCGAGGCCCGTTGGTCCCCCGTCGTCGCCGTCGCCCTGAGCACGTTCACCGTGGTGTCCGCCGAGATGATGCCGGTCGGGCTGCTGACGCCGATGTCGGACAGCCTCTCCGTCACCGACGGTGTCACCGGCCTCTCCCTGACGATCACCGGGCTCATCGGCGCGGGCGTCTCCCCCTTCGTCCCGGCCCTCATCGGACTGCGCGACCGCAGGAGCGTGCTCGTCGGCCACATGCTGCTGCTCGCCGTCGCCAACGCGGTGACCGCGATCGCCCCCGACTTCACCGTCCTGGTCGCCGGCCGGATCCTGCTCGGCCTGGCGATGGGCATCGTGTGGGGGCTCGTGCCCGGGCTGGCCCCTCGCCTCGTCGACGGGCCGCGGATCGCCCTCGCCTCCACCATGGTCTTCTCCGGCGTCTCGATCGCCTCCGTCCTCGGCGTCCCGCTGGGCACCTACCTCGCCGCGCTGCTCGACTGGCGCGCCGCGTTCTGGGCGCTCGCGCTCCTCGGCGTGGCCTGCGCCGCCGTCCTCGCGCGCACGCTGCCCGCCCTGCCCGTGCACGAGCGCGGCCGGCTCGACGGGATCGCGGGTGTGCTGCGACACCGGGGCGTCGCGACCGGGCTGGCCGTCACGACGCTCGTCGTCCTCGGCCACTTCGCCGGCTACACGTACGTCCGCCCGGTGCTCGAAGCCGACGCGGGCCTGGGCACCGGCGTCATCGCGGCCTGCCTCCTGGTGTACGGGCTCGCGGGCGTGGCCGGGAACTTCACGCTCGGCCCGCTCGCCGGCCGCAGCCCCAGGGCGGCCGTGACCGCCGCCCTCGCGGGGGTCACGCTGGCGACCGGCCTGCTGCCCGTCCTCACCGGCAGCGTCGTGACGGTGGTGCTCGCGCTCGTCCTCTGGGGCGCGTCGTACGGCGGGGTGTCGGTCTCCACGCAGACCTGGGTCCGCACCGCCGACCCGGCCCGGATCGAGGCCTCGGGGGCGCTGTGGGCGGGCGTGTTCAACGCGAGCATCGCGGTCGGCTCCCTGGCGGGCGGCCTCGTCATCGACCACGCCGGGAACCGCGCGGTGCTCCTCGCGGCGGCGCTGGCGACGGCCTCCGGGCTGCTCGTCGCCGTCGCCTCCCGGCCGCGGCGCTAGCGGACGGGAGGGCCGGGGGGAGAGCGGATTGCCACGATGAGTGATCGACCGGATACTCGGCGTAGGGCGCCGTCGCGGCCCGCCACCTACGCAGGAGGACATCACATGACCGGCAAGGCCAGCATCGTCTTCGCCCACGGGCTCTGGGCCGACGGGTCGTGCTTCGGCAGGCTCATCCCCGCGCTCCAGGCCGAGGGGCACGAGGTCCTCAGCTCGCAGCACGGCCTCGACTCGCTCGAAGGCGACGTCGCGTGCGTCACCCGCGCGATCAATCGCGTGCCGGGACCGGTCGTGCTGGTCGGCCACTCCTACGGCGGGACCCTGATCACCAAGGCCGGCGTCCACGACCGGGTGGGCGCGCTGGTGTACATCGCGGCGCTCGCCCCCGACGAGGACGAGACCTCGCAGGGCCAGCAGGAGAAGTTCCCCGGCACGCCCGTCTTCAAGAACATCGAGGTCGCCGACGGCCGCATCTGGCTCCAGGAGTCGGGCCTCGGCGACTTCTGCGGCGATCTGCCGGAGACCGAGCAGAAGCTCGTCCTCGCGACGGGCGCCGTACCGGTCGCCGACCTGTTCACCCAGCAGGTCCCCGGCACCGCCTGGCGCACGAAGCCGAGCTGGTACATCGTCGCGAACGACGACCGCACCGTACACCCCGACCTGGAGCGGGCCGCCGCCGAGCGCATGGGCGCGAAGACCTACGCCGTCGACAGCAGCCACGTGCCGATGCTCTCGCACCCGGCCTTCGTCCTCGACGTCATCCGCGACGCCGCGAGGAGCCTGGAGGCGTAAGGGGGCGCGGAAAGGCACAGGGAAGCCCTACGGCGAAACGGCGCGACAGGTCAGCCGACGGATTCCGCGAGAAGCCCGAGGAAACGTTCCGTCAGCCCGTGCACCGCCCGCTCCCGCCGGACGACGAGCAGGGTCGACGGCTCCAGGTCGGGCACCGGGAGGTAGCGGATGTCCGGGCGCTGGACGTACCGCACGCTCGCCTCGCAGAGCAGCAGGCCCTGCGCGGTGCTGGCCACCGTCGACAACCCCTCCTGGAGCGTGGCGGCGCCCGCCGGGTACGCCAGGTCCCGCCCGTCGGGCAGCCGCCGGGGCGCGTTCGCCAGGCGCCAGTAGTCCGGCGCGGGGCCGCGCGGTTCGATGAGCCCGAGCCCGGCCAGGTCCCCGGCGGAGACCCCGGCCGCCCGGGCCAGCCGGTGGGCGGCGGACAGGGCGATGCGGACCGGCTGCCGCGAGAACTCCATGAGCACGCGCAGCCCCGGCTCCCGGCACGGCGCGAGCACGATGGCGAGGTCGACGTCGCCTTGCGCCAGCCGGGAGAACGGGTCCCCCCAGGGCAGTTCGACGAGCTGGACCGAGCCCTCCGGCAGACCCGCGACGGCCCGCGCCACCGGCTCGTACACCACGCACTGGAAGCCGACCCGCATCGGCCGGTCCGCGCGGGGGCCGCCCCCCCCCCGCGCGCGCGGGGGCCCCCCCCCCCCCCCCCCCCCCCGCGCCCCCCCACACCCCCCCCCCCCCCCCCCCCCCCCCCCCCGCGCCACCCCCCC
>NZ_JBHWGV010000021.1:65738-101319 GCF_042732955.1 Kitasatospora sp. NPDC059747
GCGCGGCCCGCGTGACACGCTCCCCCCGGTGGGCGCCGCCCCCCGCGGGGGCGGGCCCCCCCCCGCCGCCCGCGCCGGGGCGGCGTCGAAGCCCTCCCGCAGCCGCTCGAAGGCCGGCACCACCTGCTCGGCCAGCTCCCGCCCCAGCTCCGTCAGTTCCACCCGGCGGCTGGTCCGCTCGAACACCGGCGCCCCGACCCGGCCCTCCAGCCGCTTGATCAGCTGCGAGACCCGGCCCTGCGACACCCCGAGCAGCCCGGCCGTGCGGCCGAAGTGCAGCTGGTGGACCAGCACGGAGAAGCACTCCAGCTCCTGGAGCGGCAGCTCGGGGAGTACGGGCGGTGTCCTGCGGTCCATCCCGGGAGTGTACGACCCGGCACCGACGGACCACAGTGGTCGTACGCCCCGAATCCGGGCCGGGTGCTACAGCCGCTCGGCCAGGGCCGCGTGGACGCGGCGCCAGGCGTCGGCGGTGGCGGCGGCGTCGTGGTCCGCCGGGCGGTCGGCGGCGAAGCCGTGCCGGGCGCCCGGGTAGGTGACCAGCTCGTGGCCGACCTCGGCCTCGGTGAGCTTCCGCTCGGCCTCCTGCCACTCCTCCGGCGGGAGGATGTGGTCCAGCTCGCCGCAGAAGCCCAGCAGGTACACGCCGTTGGCGGCGATGCGCCCGGCCGTCTCCAGCGGCGGGACCGGGCCGACCAGCGGGAAGCCGGAGTTGAGCAGCCAGCCCGGGTAGAACACGGCGGCCAGGTCGAAGCGCAGCTCGGTGGCCGCGCGCACCGCGATGTGGCCGCCCATGCTCGTGCCCACGAAGGCCACGCCGTGGTCGTCGGCCCAGGCGACGGCCGAGTCCAGCGCCTCGGCGGCGTCGGCGACGAGCTCGTCGCGGTCCAGGGCGCGCATCAGCGTCAGGCCCTCTTCACGCTCCTCCGCGCTGTAGCCGAGCTCGGTGCGCCGCCGGCTGCGCCAGTAGAAGTCGGGGGCCAGCGCCACGTACCCGAGCCCGGCGAGCTCCGCGCAGATCCCGCGGACGTAGGCGTTCACCCCGTACAGCTCCGGGCAGACCACCACCGCGCCGCGCACCTCGCCCACCGGGCCGTGGACGTACGCCTCGATACCGCCCGGCGTGCCGAGCCCCAGCCACCGGCCACTCGTCTGATCAGTCATCAATTCCCCCGTGGAATGGACCCGAAGATCCGGACGATGTCGCGCGCATCCTAGCGCCGCCCGGCACTCCCACCCCACCCGGCCACTATTCACACCCCTGTATACATGGTGTGTATAGTTCCCGGCATGTCACTAGGTCAGATGCTCCTCGGCCTGCTGGAAGGCCGGCCCCGCCACGGATACGACATCAAACGGCGCTACGACGAACACTTCGGGCGCGACCGCTCCCTGCACTACGGGCAGGTGTACTCGACGCTGTCCCGGCTCCTGAAGAACGGGCTCGTCGTCGTGGAGGGCGTCGAGGCGGGCGGCGGTCCCGACCGCAAGAAGTACGCGATCACCGAGGCCGGCGTCACCGACCTCGCCGACTGGCTCGGCCACCCGGAGAGCCCGCAGCCGTACCTGCAGAGCACGCTCTACCAGAAGGTCGTGCTCGCCCTGCTGACCGGCCGCCCGGCCGCCGACGTCCTCGACCTCCAGCGCGCCGAACACCTCAAGGCGATGCGCGAGCTGACCCGCCGCAAGCTCGACGGCGACCTCGCCGACGAACTGGTCTGCGACCACGCGCTGTTCCACCTGGAGGCCGACCTGCGCTGGCTCGAACTCACCGCCGCGCGCCTCGACGAACTCGCCGCCCGAATCACGGAGTCCCAGCGTTGACCGCCCCCGAACCCCTGCTCTCCGCCGAGGACCTGCACAGGTCCTACGGGCCCACCCCCGCCCTGGAGGGCGCCTCGCTCACCGTCGCGGCCGGCGAACTCGTCGCCGTGATGGGCCCGTCCGGCTCCGGCAAGTCCACGCTGCTGCACTGCCTCGCCGGGATCGCCCGCCCCGACAGCGGCACGATCACCTACCGCGGGCGTGACCTCACCGCCTGCTCGGACGCCGAGCTCTCCGCCCTGCGGCGCACCGAATTCGGGTTCCTCTTCCAGTTCGGCCAGCTCGTCCCCGAGTTGTCCTGCCTGGAGAACGTCGCCCTGCCGCTGCGCCTCAACGGGATCCGCCGCCGGGCCGCCGAGGCGCGCGCCGCCGAGTGGCTGGAGCGCCTGGAGGTGGCGGACGTCGCCGCCAAGCGCCCCGGCGAGGTCTCCGGCGGCCAGGGCCAGCGCGTGGGCGCCGCCCGGGCGCTGATCACCGAGCCCAGGGCCGTCTTCGCCGACGAGCCGACCGGCGCGCTCGACTCCCTCAACGGCGAGCGGGTCATGAAGCTCCTGACCCGCGCCGCCCGCGAGTCCGGCGCGGCCGTCGTCCTCGTCACCCACGAGGTCCGGGTCGCCGCCTACGCCGACCGCGAGGTCGTCGTCCGCGACGGCCGCACCCGCGACCTGGCGGCGGCGATATGAGCACCCGGACGGACGGGACGGTCCGCTCCCCCTTCCTCGACCACCTCGGCATCGGCGTGCGCCTGGCGCTGAGCGGCGGCCGGGACGGCTGGGGCCGGCTGCTGCTCACCGCGTGCGGCGTCGGCCTCGGGGTGGCGCTGCTGCTGTTCACCGCGTCCTTCCCCGGCATCGTCCAGCACCGCAACGACCGCCTGTACACCCAGAACGACACCTTCCAGGACGAGGTCATCCCCTCCCCCGGCGACCGGACCGTCCTGATCGCCACCGCCGACACGACCTTCCGCGGCACCCCCGTCCGCGGCCGCGTCGTCCAGCCCGAGGGCGCCAACCCGCCGCTCCCGCCGGGCGTGGGCGCCTACCCCGGGCCCGGCCGGATGGTGGTCTCCCCCGCCCTCGCCGACCTCCTCCGGGACCCGGCCAACCAGCTCCTGCGCGACCGCCTCCCCTACCCCGTCGTCGGCACCATCGGCCCCGCCGGGCTGCTCGGACCGGCCCAGGCCGACTACGTGCTCGGCGGCGACGGCCTGACGGTGGACACCGGGGCCGTCCGGATCGACGCGTACGGGCACTTCTCGCCGCCCAAGCCGATGGACCCCAAGCTGGTCCTGCTCAACGCCGTCGGCCTCATGGTGATGCTCGCGCCGGTCGGCGTCTTCCTCGCCGCCGCCGCGCGCTTCGGCGGCGAGCGGCGCGACCGCAGGCTCGCCGCACTGCGCCTGGGCGGCGCGGACCGCCGGATGACCGCCCGGATCGCCGCCGGGGAGTCGCTGGTGGGCGCCGTGCTCGGACTGGCGGCCGGCGCGGGCCTGTTCGCGGCCGCCCGGCAGCTGATCGGGCGGATCAGGCTCGCGGACCTCAGCTTCTACCCGCAGGACGTCGCACCGCACCCGGCGATCGCCGCCGTGATCGCGGTCGTCGTGCCGCTGCTGGCCGTCGGCGTCACCCTGGCCGCCCTGCGCCGGGTCGTCGTCGACCCGCTCGGCGTGGTCCGCCGCAGCGGCCCGGGCCGGCGCCGGATCGGCTGGCGGCTGTTGCTCCCGCCGGCCGGACTGGCCGTGACGGTCTTCGCGCTCGTGCTGCCCTCGCAGGACAACCCGAGCGGACTGCCGCGCACCGCCTTCCTCAACTCCGTGCAGGACACCCGCGGTTCGCTGCTGGTCGCGTTCGGCCTGCTGCTGATGCTGATCGGCGTCTGCGCGCTGCTGCCTTGGCTGGTCGAGGCCGTCACCCGGCGCGCGGGCGGCGGCGGGCTGTCCTGGCAGCTGGCGGTCCGCCGCCTCCAGCTGGGCTCCGGGCCCGCGTCGGCCGCCGTCAGCGGCGTCGTCGTGGCCATCGCCGGGGCGATCGCCCTGCAGACGCTCTTCCTCGGCGTCAGCGCGGGCTACGAGCGACTGCCCCGCCACCGCCCCGAGACCGGCCCGTACCAGCAGTCGGTCACCTTCCCCGGCGGCGCGCCCCGGGCCGACGGACTCGCGCAGCGGCTGGCCGGCACGACCGGGGTCGCCGCGACCGCCGCCTACACCGAGTTCTCCCTGGAGAGCCCCACCGGGAAGCCGTGGGAGATGCCCTCGGTGCGGATCGCCGGCTGCGCCGTGCTGCGCGGCTTCGTGACACTGCCCGACTGCAAGGACGGCGACGCGTTCGTCCTCAAGGGACCGGCGTCGAGGCCGAGCAGCGGGGCGGAGCCCGGAACGACCGTCCACGCCGCCTTCTTCCGCGGCCAGGGCGAACCGGCGGCCTGGCAGCTGCCCGCCGCCACGCCCGTCCCGGGCATCGTGGGCGGCGACCCCGACGGGCGGATGGGCAGCGGCATGCTCCTGCTCACCCCCGGCTCCGTGCCCGCCGCCGCGCTGCGCGGCCAGCCGGCGACCGTCCTGGTGTCGATGGAGCCCGGACTGCCGGACACCAAGGAGCAGTTGACCAGCAACGTCATGGCGATCGACCCGCAGGCGCGCACCGAGTTCCCGCTCGACCGCACGCTCGACCCGACCTACCTCGCCGTCAAGCGCCTACTCACCGCGGGCTCCGCGGTCACCGTGCTGCTCGTCGCGCTCGGCCTGCTGGTCGGCCAGCTGGAGCGCTTCCGCGAGCAGCGCCGCGTCCTCGGCGTGCTGAACGCCGTCGGCACCCGGCGCAGGGTCCTCGGCCTCTCGGTGCTCTGGCAGACGCTCGTCCCGATGGCGCTCGGCGTGCTGCTGGCGACGGCGGGCGGCCTGGGGATGGGCGCGGTGCTGCAGTACACGGCCGGGCTCGACTTCGCCGTCGACTGGGGCGCGATGCTGTCCACGGCCGCGATCGCCGCCGGTGCCGTGCTCCTCACGACCGCCCTCGGACTGCCGCAACTCCTGCGCCTGATGCGGCCGAGCGGCCTGCGCTACGAGTGAGACGGGGTCAGGTCAGGGCCGGGCCAGCACGACGAAGCGCAGGTCCGGCCGGCCGCCGGGGCTGAGCACCTGGGCGACGACCTCGACGGGCTCGGGGCGGACGTGCGGCAGGTGCAGGCTGAACCGGTCGCCGTCGCGGTTGGCGACCACGCAGGCCCGGCCGGCCCACAGCCGGCGGCAGACCGGGTCGCGCAGGACCTCGGTGAGCAGCGCGACGAGCTGTTCGTCGCCGGGGTAGCCGGCCATGGCGAAGCGGATCATGGCGAGGGTCATCCGGGCCTGCCAGGTCCAGTCGGCCATCTGCGCGCGGGCCTCGGGGTCGGTCAGCAGCCAGCGGACGAAGTTGGCGCCGGGGCGGGCGACCCACGGGAACCACTCGGCGGCGGCCCGGTTGTGGCCGACGACGTTCCAGGCGTGGTCCGCGAGGTAGGCGGGCTCCGGCATCTGACGGTCGACCAGTTCCTGGAGGTTGCTCAGGTCACCGGGCGCGTGCGGTCCGACGGCCGGGGTGCCGCCCATCGCGTACAGGTACAGCGAGGCCCGCTCGTCGGCGTCGAGCAGCAGGACGTCGGCGAGCCTGCCCAGCAGCCTGGGGTCGAAGCGGGCGCTGCCGCCGCGCTCCAGGTCGCGGTACCAGCGCTCGCTCATGCCGAGCGTGGTGGCGACGGTCATCTGCGGCAGCGGCTTGCCGAGGCCGAGCCGCTGCCCGGCCCGGGCCCGCCAGTCGCGTAACAGGCTGGCGAGCCCCGGGAGTTCGGCGACGGCCGACTCGTCGTGGTCGAGGGGCGCGGGAATGTCCAGTGCCTCGCGCGGCACCGTGAGTCTCTCCGCCGACAAGAGTCCCCACCCCCATGGTTCCGTGCCGGAGGGGTGTCCTCGGCACGTTCAGGGGAGCCTAACTCCTGGCGTGTATTCAATCAAGCAACTATATACCTACTCAAGCAACACAGAGTGACATCAGCTGGTCAGCGCCTCCGGTTCGGCCGTGGAGGTGGCCCGCTCGGCCGCGACGGCGCCGCGCGAGGCGAGGACGGTGACGGCGGTGGCCCCGGCGAACAGCGCGGCGAGCAGCACCCAGCCCGCCGCGCCGGCCGGCAGCAGCAGGCCGGTGGCCAGGAACGGACCGATGATCAGCTGCGCGCTCATGCCGGTGCTGAACAGCGACAGGTAGCTGGACCGGCCCGCCGGCGGCGCGAGTTCGTAGGAGATCTCCCAGCGCGAGACGGCGTGGAGGTTCTCCCCGACGGTCAGCATCGCGACGGCGACCACCGCGGCCCCCAGCGCCAGGTACTCGCCCCGTCCGTCGGCGAAGGCGAAGAACGCGCAGGCCAGCACCAGGAACAGGCACGCGACGCGGAGCATCTTCAGCGCCCTGGCGAGCCCCTGCGCGAGGCGGCCCACGGAGAGTTGGAGCACCACGGTGAGGACGGTGTTGATCGCCAGCAGGCCGGAGCTGGCGCTGGCCGGCAGCCCGGCCCGCTCCACCACCCAGAGCGGGAGCAGGATGAACAGCACGCAGTCGTGCAGCATCAGGATCGCGTTGGCGGCGGTGACCAGCAGGAACCGCCGGTCCCGGTAGGGCGATCCGCCCGTCGCGGCGGCCTCGGCCGGTGCGGCCCCGGCGGCGGGCGCCGGCGCTTCGGCACCGCCCGCGACCCGGCCGGCCCGCACCACGGCGAGGGCCACCGCCGTGAAGGCCGCCGCGTTGAACAGGAACAGGGCGACGAACGCGGCCCGGGAGTGGGCGGCCTGCACCAGCGCGGCCAGCAGGAAGCCCGCGGTGAGGCCGATGTTGGTGATGGCCCGCAGCGAGGCCATGGTCTTCGTGCGCTCGGCGGCCCCCTCGAACTCGCCGACGATCACCTGCAGCAGCGGTGAACAGGCCCGCGCCGCCGCGATGGTGAAGCACGTGACGACGAGGTACCCGACGTAGCTGCCGACCAGGGCGTACCCGATGAACCCGGCGCCGCGCGCGAGCGTGAGCGCGACGTAGACCGGGCGGGCGCCGAACCGGTCGGCGACCGGCCCGAAGACCAGCGGGCTGATCAGGCCCACGACGTTGGCGGAGGCGATCGCGGTGCCGACGGCGACGGCGCTGATGTTCAGGTAGTGGACGAAGTACAGCGTGGCGGTGGCCAGGTAGAGGCCGTTGGCCACGGCGTCCACGGTGGTGCCGGCGGCCATGATCCGGCCCTGCCGGGAGCCGGGCAGCAACGACGCAGTGAGCCGGCGCAGCAGACTCGCCGCCGGCGGGGCGGTGGCAGTCGTCGTCACTCGGACTCCACGGTGAAGCGGACCGAGTCGGCGAGTTCGCGGGCGAGCTTGCGGGCCTGGGCGGGGGTGTCGGCGCCGACGACGATGACGCCGGCCCGGTCCCCGGAGGTGCGCAGCGGGCGGACGGTGCCGCCGGGCGCGACGGCGAGTTCGGCACGGAGCACGTCGGGGTGGGCCGCGGCCTCCTCCCAGCCGTCGACGGCGACGACCTTCCCCGGCGGCGGGGTGAGGTAGCGGGCGGCGGCGGCCCGGACCGGCGTCAGGTCGGCCGCTTCGCGCGGGAGGCCGAGCAGGTCGTCGTAGATGAGGCCGTAGACCTGGAACCCGGGGATCACGTGGCCGAGCATGCGGTGGATCCAGTCGCCGCCGTAGCGGTTGTGGACCTCGCCGAGCACGATGCCGTCGGGGCCGAGCCAGAGCTCGACGTGGAAGGCGCCGCGGCGCAGGCCGAGGACGTCGAGCGCCGCCGCGACCGTCCGCTCGATCTCCGTCCGCCGCGCGTCCGGGAGTTCGGCCGGGAGGATGTGGCCGACCTCGACGAAGAACGGCGGCTCGACCTTCTCCTTCTCGGTGACGGCGAGGACGACCGGCGCGCCGTCGAGGAAGAGCCCCTCGACGCTGTACTCGGCGCCCTCGACGAACTCCTCGACCAGGAACGGGCCGGTGCCGGGCAGCAGGGCGACGGCGTCCGCCAGCCCGTCCGGGCCGGTGATCCGGCTCACGCCCGTGCTGCCCATCGCGTCCCGGGGCTTGACGATCCAGGGCCCGGTGGACGCGGCGAGGAAGGCCGCGGCCTCGTCGGTGCCGGCGCAGAGGCGGACGGCGGGCTGGCGGAAGCCGGCCGCGGCGAGCGCCTCGCGGCAGGCGTCCTTGGTGCGCACGCGGTGGACGGCCTCCGGCGGGTTACCCGGCAGCGCGAGGGCCTCGGCGGTGTCGGCGGCGGCGACCTGGGCCATCTCCTGGAGGGCGAGGACGGCGTCGAACCGGGTGCCGTCCGCGACCTGGCGGCGCGCCCAGGCGGCCGTCTCGCCGGGGACGGTGAAGTCCACCGCCGAGACGGCGCCGGCCCGGCCGGTCACCGCCTCCGTGGCGGCGAGCACCGCCTCCTGGTTGGTGAGGTGGGTGCGCAGCCCCCGCTCGTGGGCTTGGTCGAGGGCGAGTTCCGCCATGTCGAGGCCGAGCGACACCGCCCGTACCCCGCCGACCAGCAACAGCGTGGCGGGGTCGGTTCCTGCGGACATGCGAGGGCTCCTTGCTCCAGGGGGTGGGTGGTGCGTGGGTCAGGCGTCGTCGTCGGCGGGCGCGAGTTCGACCAGGACCTGCTCGGTGGCGACCAGGTCGCGCACGGCGCACGTGATCGCGGTGACGACGCCGGTGAAGGGCGCGAGGATGCGGTTCTCCATCTTCATCGCCTCGACGACGACGAGGGCGGCCCCCTCCTCGACCCGGTCACCGACCTCGCAGAGGAGGCCGACCACGGTGCCCGGCATCGGCGTCTTGACGGCGTTGTCGGCGGCCGCGGCGCCCGCGCCGGCGACGCTCCGGTCGGCCAGGGCCACCCGGTGCCCGTCGATGCCGAGCTCCCAGCCGGCCGCGGTGCGCAGGCCCGTCCAGGCGAGGCCGTCGACGGTCCCGCGGAACAGGCCCGGGCTGCCGGGCACGGCGGTGGCGGCGACGGTGAACGGCCGGCCCTCGACCTGTACCTCGACGCTCGCGCCGCGGCGGGCGGTGAGGCCGACGCCCAGGGTTCGTCTGCCGTGGCGCAGTTCGACCCGCCCGAACGGCGCGACCGGGTCGAGCCGGCGGCGGTCGGACGGGCCGACGGTGCCCTGCCAGGGGGAGGCGGGGGCGCCGTCGAGCGGCGGGAGCTGCATCGCGGCCGCGCACGCGGCGGCGGCCTCGGCGCGCTCGGCCGGGGTGGTGCTGCCCTCCGCCGGGGTGGCGACCAGGGCGTCCACCAGGTGGGTGTCCATCCGGCCGGCGACGACGGCGGGCGCCCGCAGGAGCTCGACGAGGAAGCCCAGGTTGGTGGTCAGGCCGAGCAGGGCGGTGCCGCGGACGGCGTCGGCCAGGCGGCGCAGCGCGGCCGGGCGGTCGGGCGCGTGGGCGATCAGCTTGGCGACCATGGGGTCGTAGAAGGCGGGCACCTCGGCGCCGCCGGTGAAGGCGGATCCGCCGGACTCCGGCTCGAAGGAGTCGAGTCCGGCATCGAATCCGGCGTCGAGGCCGGTGTCGAATCCCGCGTCGAATCCGGCCGCGCCGGTGCCGTGGCCGGTCGCGGTGTCGTCGAAGGCGGCCTCGACCCGGACGCCGGCCGGCCAGCGCACCGCGGCGGCGCGGCCGGGCGCGGGGCGGAAGCCCTCGGCCGGGTCCTCGGCGTAGACGCGGACCTCGACGGCGTGGCCGGTGGCGGTGATCTCGTCCTGGGCGAGCGGGAGCGGCTGCCCGTCGGCGACGCGCAGCTGCCACTCGACCAGGTCGACGCCGGTGATCTCCTCGGTGACCGGGTGCTCCACCTGGAGGCGGGTGTTGACCTCCAGGAAGTAGCAGCGGTCGGCCGGGTCGACGATGAACTCGAAGGTGCCGGCGTTGACGTAGCCGAGCGAACGGGCGCCGCGGACGGCCGCTTCCAGGAGCTCGGCGCGGACGGCGTCGGGCAGGTTGGCGGCCGGGGCCTCCTCGACGACCTTCTGGTGGCGGCGCTGCAGCGAGCACTCGCGCTCGAAGAGGTGGACGACGTTGCCGTGGCGGTCGCCGAAGACCTGGACCTCCAGGTGGCGGGGCCGCTCGACGTAGCGCTCGACGAGCAGCCGGCCGTCGCCGAAGCTGCCGCGGCCGAGCCGGACGGCCTCGGCGACGGCGTCGGGCAGTTCGGCGGCGGCGCGCACGACGCGCATGCCCTTGCCGCCGCCGCCCGCCACGGGCTTGAGCATCACGGGGTAGCCGATCCGCTCGGCGTCGGCGAGGATCGCCTCCGCCGATTCGGTGGCGGTCTCGGAGCCGGGCAGGACGGGCACGCCGGCGGCGGCCATCAGGGCGCGGGCGGTCGACTTGTCGCCCATGGCCGTGATCATCTCGGCATCGGGGCCGACCCAGACCAGCCCGGCGGCGGCGACGGCCGCGGCGAAGCCGGGGTGCTCGGAGAGGAAGCCGTAGCCGGGGTGGACGGCGTCGCAGCCGGTGCGTAAGGCCGCGTCCACGAGCGCGGTGACGTCGAGGTAGCTCTCGGCGGCCGCGGCCGGCCCGATCCGGACGCGTTCGACGGCGCCTTCGAGGTGGGCGGAGCGGTGGTCCGCGTCGGAGTGCACGGCGACGTACTCGACGCCCAGGCGGCGGCAGGTGCGGGCGATCCGCCGGGCGATCTCGCCGCGGTTGGCGATCAGGACTCGTTTGATCATTTCGTCATCACATCCGGAACACGCCGAAGCGCGTCTCCTGCTTGGGAGCGTCGACGGACATGGCCAGGCACAGCGCCAGCCATTCGCGGGTCTCGGTCGGGTCCACCACGGCGTCCACCCACATCCGGGCGGCGTAGTAGAGCGGGTGGGACTGCCGCTCGTAGGTCTCGATGATGGGGCGCTTGATCGACTCCTCCTCCTCGGGGGAGAGGACCTTGCCCTCCTTCGCCAGCTGGTCGCTGCGCAGGAGCGCCATCACCGTCGCGGTCTGCTCGGCGCCGACCACCGTGGACTTGGCGCTCGGCCACATCGCCATCAGCCGCGGGCCCATCGAGCGCCCGCACATGGCGAGGTTGCCGGCGCCGTAGCTGCCGCCGACGACCAGGCTGAACTTGGGCACCTTGGCGGTGGAGACGGCGTTGACGAGCTTGGCACCGTGCTTGGCGATGCCGTCGGCCTCGTACTCGGCGCCGACCATGAAACCGTTGATGTTGTGCAGGAACAGCAGCGGGATGTCCCGCTGGGTGCACAGCTCGATGAAGTTGGCGGCCTTCTGGGCGCTCTCCGGGAAGAGGACGCCGTCGTTGATCAGGACGCCCACCGGGTAGCCGCCGATGTGGCCGGTGCCGCAGACGATCGTCGGGCCGTAGCGGGCGCGGTACTCGACGAGCTCGCTGCCGTCCAGCAGGCGGGCGAGGACGTCCCTGGCCGGGATGTGCTCGCGCAGGGTCGCGCTGACGATGCCGGGCAGTTCCGCCGGGTCGTACAGCGGCGGGCGCGGAGCCCGCGGCGGCGGGGCGAGTGCCGGGCGGCTGTCGCGGGCCATGATCTCCCGGACGATCGCGAGCGCGTGCTCGTCGTCCTCGGCCAGGTGGTCGGCCACGCCGCTGACCCGGGTGTGCAGGTCGGCGCCGCCGAGGGTCTCGGCGTCCACCATCTCGCCGGTGGCGGCGCGCACGAGCTGCGGGCCGCCGAGGAACACCGTGCCGGTGCCGCGCACGATCACCGTCTCGTCGCACATCGAGGGGATGTACGCGCCGCCGGCGGTGCAGCTGCCCATGACCGCGGCGATCTGCGGCAGGCCGAGGGCGGACAGCTCGGCGATGTTGCGGAACATCCGGCCCAGGTGGTGCTCGCCCGGGAACAGGTGCTCCTGCAGCGGGAGGTAGACGCCGCCGGAGTCGACCAGGTAGATGCAGGGCAGGCCGTTCTCGCGGGCCACGTTCTGGGCGCGCAGCTGCTTCTCGACGGTCAGCGGGAAGTAGCTGCCGCCCTTGACGGTCGCGTCGTTGGCGAAGATCACGGCCGGCCGGCCGCTCACCACGCCGATGCCGGTGACCAGGGCGGCCGAGGGCACGTGCTCGTCGTAGACCTCGTGCCCGGCCAGCTGGCCCAGCTCCATGAACGGCGTGCCCGGGTCCAGGAGCCGGTGCACGCGCTGACGGGCGGTCATCTTGCCGCGCTCGGTGTGGCGCCGCCGCGAGCGCTCGTCGCCGCCGGCCACGGCGGTGGCCCTGGCCCGCGCGATGACCTGCCGCTTCTCGTCGAACGCCGCCGAGTTGCGGCGGAACGCCTCGGAGGAGGTGTCGACGTGGGACTGCAGGACGGTCATCGGCGCTGCTCCTGGGCGCCTGCGGCCTTGGCTGCCAGGCCCTCGGCACGCAGGCCGTCGTTGAGGGCGGTGCAGAAGTCCCGGATCTCCGCCTCGGCCATGTTGGCGCGCAGCATCAGGCGCAGGCCGGCCTTGCCGCGGCCGATGACCGGGAAGAAGATCGGCGAGGTGTAGTAGCCGCGCTTCAGGAGCTCCCCGGCGAGGCGGATGGTGGCCTCCTCGGAGCCGATGTCCACGAAGCGGATCGGCAGGCCGTCGCCGCTGAACGAGGTGTCCACGAGCGAGTCGAAGAGGGAGATGTTGTCCTGCAGCCGCAGCTGGAGCTCCTTCAGCTCCGGGGAGCGGTGCAGTTCGACGGAGGCCATGACGGCGCCCAGGCCGGCGGTGTTGATGCGCTGCGACCACATCAGCGGGCCGCCGTTGCGCAGCGCGGTGTCACGGCGCTTCTGATCGCCGTTGCGGCCGAGGAAGATCGCCCCGCCGGACGCGCCGAAGCCCTTGTTGAGCGAAGTGATGATCAGCGTGCGGTCGTTCATGCCGCCGCGTGCGGCCATCTCCTCCAGGACGGCGCCGC
Organism: Kitasatospora sp. NPDC059747; assembly: GCF_042732955.1. Classification (NCBI taxonomy): domain Bacteria; kingdom Bacillati; phylum Actinomycetota; class Actinomycetes; order Kitasatosporales; family Streptomycetaceae; genus Kitasatospora; species Kitasatospora sp. NPDC059747. Next base: position 78,488 of record NZ_JBHWGV010000021.1, read on the forward strand.
GGCCGCGCTCGCCGACGGTGGAGACGCCGTGTGCCTCGTCGAAGAACAGGAACAGCCCGTACTTCTCCTGGAGGCGCAGCAGTTCGGCGATCGGGGCGGCGCCGCCGGTGCTGTAGACGCCGTCGGCGACGAAGGCGACCTGCGGGTGCTTGCGGCAGAGGTCTTCCAGGGCCGCCATGTCGTTGTGCGCGATGGTGACGATCTCGGCCTCGTCGGCGACGGCGGGCTTGAGCGCGTTGAGGCAGAAGTGCGCGTTCTTGTCGAAGACCATCAGCGGCGGCACGTCGTCGGTGAGCAGTCCGGAGGCGAGCAGCGGCAGGCTCGCCCAGGCCGCGGCGGCGCACGAGGCGACGGTGACGGCCTCGACGTCGAACAGCTCGGACAGCGCGGTCTCGGCGTCGCGCAGCGAACCGAAGCGGATGCGCATGCGGGAGGTCGAGCTGTTGAGCGCGCCCTCGGCGAGCACCGCGTCGGCGGCGGCCCGCACGATCCGGGGGTGGGTGTCGAGGCCGAGGTAGGAGTAGGAGGACATGTTCACGAACTCGTGGCCGTCGGCCAGCGCCCGGTGCCGCCCGTCACCGAGACCGGACACCACGATGTCGAACATCCCGGCCTCGGAGGTGACCTCCCAGAAGTCGTGGCTGATCCGCGCGGACTTCTTGAGGTTCAGGTAAGTGTGCACGCCGGTTTCCTTGTCGGATTGCGGTACAAAAATGCAAGGCGAAGCCACCCGGAATGACGACGTCATTCGGGACCATCGGGGTCATTGGGGGAAGGGCAACGCCGCTCAGCGAACGGAAGCATTGATCCAAAGAATTCAATACCCCGGAACGACTGTCAACCGGAAACTATTTGCCGCCTCGCAAAACGGACAGACCGGTATGCGCCGGGTGCACCGGAAAATATTTGCCGGTCGGCCGCCATTGACACCCCTCGGGCCATTGGATAAAAACCGGGGCGCATTGTGCCGACCGACCGGTCGGGTGGGAACCCGGGATTACCGGATCGGGACGGCGGCGCCCGAGACGCGGACGCGGGCGTCGCCCTCGCGCAGCTCGACGTGCAGCAGACCCGGGCGGCCGAGGTCCTCGCCCTGGTGGAGCGTCAGGACGGCCGGCGCGCCGACGGCGCCCAGCTCGCGCAGGTAGGCGCCGAACGCGGCGGCGGCCGTACCGGTGGCCGGGTCCTCCACCACGCCGCCGACGGGGAACGGGTCGCGGACGTGGAAGACGTGCGTGCTCTCCCGCCACACCAGCTGGAGGGTCAGCAGGTCCCGGGCCGTCATGTAGGCGGCGAGGCCGTCGAAGTCGTACGCGAGGCGGGCCAGGCGGTCGCGGGTGGCGGCGGCGAGCACGAGGTGACGGGCTCCGGCGTAGGCGACGCGGGGCGGCAGGTCCGGGTCCAGATCGGCGGCGGCCCAGCCGAGGAGGGCGAGCGCCTCGGCGACGTCGCCCTCGCTCACGTCCTCGACCTTCGGCTCGACGCTGGTGAGGGTGGCGCGCAGCACGCCGTCCGCGTCCGCTGCCACCTCGACCGGGACCTCCCCGACCGCGGTGCTGAAGACGAACCGCCCGGGGCCGGTGCGCGCGGCGAGGGCGACGGCCGAGGCCACGGTCGCGTGCCCGCAGAACGGCACCTCGGCGAGCGGGCTGAAGTACCGGACGGCGTAGGCGCCCCGGCCGGTGCCGGGGGTGAGGAAGGCGGTCTCCGAGTAGCCGAGCTCGGCGGCGATGGCGAGCATCCGCCCGTCGGACAGCCCGGTGGCGTCCGGGACGACGCCGGCCGGGTTGCCGCCCTCGGGGCGGGTCGCGAAGGCGGTGTAACGGAGGATCTCGGGAGTGGTCGAGGACGTGTCACGGGTCATGCCCGACGAACGCGGGCCGCCACGGCCGTGTTCCCCCCGGTCACCGTTCCCCCGGTCACCGCAGGACGGCCTCCAGCAGGTCGGAGCCCAGCCGGGCGCTGCCGGCCAGGTCGAGCTCGTACAGCATGTACCGCCCGCGCCGCCGGGTGACCAGCAGTCCGGCCTTGCGCAGCACGGCGAGGTGGCGGGAGACCTCGGGGGCCGAGAGCTGCCAGGCGGCCGCGAGTTCGCCGGTGGTGTGCGGGCCGCGGGCGATCGTCCGGGCCAGGCGCAGCCGGATCGGGTGGGCGAGCGCCTCCAGCCGCTGCTGGACGAGCGCCAGCGAGACCGGCTCCGGCAGCCCGGCCTCCGCCACGGGGTACTGGACGACCGGCCGCCAGCCCGGGGCGTGCACGACGAGCAGGTGCGGACGGCCGAACGCGGTCGGGATGAACGTCACTCCCCCGCTCGCCACCCCACTGGTGGCGTTGTCCTGGAGCTTGTCGACGACGATCCGGCGCCGGCCGTCCGCGCCCTGCTCCAGCGCGACGGACGGCGATACCGCCGCGAGCGCCTCGCCGGCGCCGCGCAGGCGCACCAGGTCGGCCTTGCGCCGGGCGTCGGCGGCGAGGTCGGGCAGGACGCGCTGCCAGGCGTCGGCGAAGAACGCCGACCCGCAGTCCTCCAGCATCCGCCGCACCAGGGCGCGCACGGCGGGCGGGTCGGCCAGCAGCCGGTCCGCGAAGGCGGCCTGACGGGGGCCGCGGGCGAGGGCGAGCTCGCGGGCCCGCTCGTTCGCGACGGGATCGCTCAGCGGGGAGGCCATCCGCCGGGTGAGCCTGGAGGAGCCGCACGTGGTGATGAGCGCGGCGGTGACGTACAGCTCGTCGTCGACCCGGTCGACGGCGTCGAGCTCCTCCGCGAGGGTGGCGCCGGGCAGGCCGGGCACGAGGAAGTCCGCACGGGAGGAGCGCCAGAGGAAGTCCGCTTCCAGCAGCCGCTCCGACAGCTCGGGCGGGATCGTCGCGGCCGTGGAGGAGGCCCAGCCGTGCAGCGCGGGGTGGTGCCCGGGCTCGGCGAGGACGTGCAGCATCGCGTTCAGCTCGGCGAGCGGGGACGGCGTGAAGACGAGGCGCTCGTCGGGCAGTCCGGTGATGTCGATGGTCAAACTCACGGAAGGAATCCTCCCACCAGGCCTGATGCACCCCGCCGCCGATTGACGCGAACCGTCAATCGACGTGCCCCGGCGGCCGGCCGGGGCGCACGGTGTCGGCCATGAGCCTGATCCAGGAGAAGTCCGTCCACGACCACGCCGCCGCCCGGGCCGGTGAGCCGCCCGCGCCGCCGGTCGGCACGAGCCGCCGCGGCCCGTCCGCCCTCCTCGCCCTGCTCACCGCCGCCGGCGGGCCCCGCTACGCCGCCGCCCTGCTCGTGGACGCGGTGGGCACCGGCCTGCTGCGCCCGTTCCTGCTGCTCTACGGCATCGAGGTGCTGCACCTGACCGCCGGCGGGGCCGGCCTCGCGATGACCCTCGGCATGGTCGTGGGCCTCATGGTGGTGCCGCTGACCGGCCGGTGGATCGACCGGGGCGCCCGCACCCTGCCGGCCGCGGCGACGCTCGCGGTGCGGTCGCTGGGCGCGCTCGCGCTGCTCGCGGCCGGCGGCCTGCCCGGCTTCACGGCGGCGGCCGTGCTGATCGGCGTGGGCAGCCAGTCCTGGCCGGCCACCCACGCCGCCGTGGTCAGCACCCTGACCGAGGGCCGGCTGCGGGACGCGGCGCTGGCCGCCGGGCGCTCGCTGCGCAACGCCGGGATGGGCGCGGGCGCGCTGCTGGCCACCGTCGCGGTGACCGGCGGCGAGGGCGCGATCCGGCTGCTCGCGGGCGTGACGGGCGTGACGTGCCTCGGCGCCGCCGCCCTCGTCCGCTCGCTGCGGGTGACGGCTCCGCCCGCTCCCTCCGCTCCCGTCGGCGCTCCGCAGGCCGGCCCCCGCACGCCGATGCGGCGGATCACCCTGCTCAGCCTCGCCAACGTGCCGTACGCCTTCTGCTTCGACGTGCTGGAGGTGGCCCTGCCCGCGCTGCTCGTGCTGCACCTCCAGGCCTCGCCCGCGTGGTCGTCCGGCGTCTTCGTGGGCAACACGGTGCTGGTGCTCGCGCTCCAGCTGGCCCTGGTGCTGCGCCTCGCGCACCGGCCGCGGCGCGTGGTCATGGCGGCCGCCGGGTTCGCGCTGTCGCTGTCGTTCCTGGGCTTCTGGGCGGCCGGTTCGCTGGGCGGCACGCCGGGCGCGGCGGGCATCGCGGTGGTCGCGGTGCTGTTCACGCTGGGCGAGATCCTCTACACCGGCTCCGGCACGGCCCTGGTGGCGGCCGTGGCGCCGCCGCACCTGCTCGGGCGGGCGCTGGCCCGCTGGGAGCTGTCGATGGGCGTGGGCAGGGCGGCGGCACCCGCGGTGCTGACGGCCCTGCTGGCGGCCGGGCCCGGGGTGCTGTGGTCCACGCTGGCGGTCGCCACGCTCGCGGGCGCGGTGGCGGTGCTGCGGCTGGGACCGGCGGAGTGACGCAGGCCGCGGCGGCTCTTCCCGGGATGCGGGCGGGCCGCCGAGCACCGATCCTGGGCGCGACGCCTGTCCCCGGAAGGAAGATGCATGAGCGAGCGAAGCGAGCAAATCATCGAAAGGTGCGTGTTGCGCGAAGCGCCTGCCGACCGAAGGGAGGCGGGCGCATGAGCGCGCTTGATTTCGAGGTCATCGACAGCCCGGACAGCTCCCTCAACAAGACCTCCGTCCTCGTCACCGGCCCGAACGACGCCCTGCTGGTGGACGCCGGCTTCACCCGCTCCGACGGCCGCCGCCTCGCCGAACGGATCCGGGCCACCGGCAAGCGGCTCACCACGGTGTTCGTCAGCCACGGCGACCCGGACTTCTACTTCGGCGCGCAGGAGGTCCAGGACGCCTTCCCCGAGGCCCGCTTCCTCGCCACCCCGTCCACCGTCCAGCACATCCAGGACACCTACGAGGCCAAGCTCGGGGCCTGGGCGCACCTCGGCCCCGAGCTGCCCACCCGGCTCGTGCGGCCCGAGCCCCTGCACGGCGACGAACTCGTCTTCGAGGGCCACCGGTTCGAACTGCGCGGCGCCGACTTCCACCTGCCCGACCGGCACTACCTGTGGCAGCACCACCACCACGCCGTCCTCGGCGGCGTACTGCTGTTCGAGGGCCTGCACGTGTGGACCGCCGACACCCCCGCCCCCGAGCAACGGGCTGCCTGGATCGACCTGTTGGACGGCATCGAGGCGCTGGAACCGCAGTTCGTCGCGGCCGGCCACCGCACCGCCGGCGCGCCCACCAACCTCACCTCCGTCTTCCACACCCGCGACTACCTGCGCGCCTTCGAGACCGAGATCGGCCGCTCCCCGGACGCCGCCGCCGCCAGACAGGCCCTGGAGAAGCGCTTCCCGGACCTCGGCCTGGCGATCGCCGTCGAGCTCGGCACGAAGGTCGCCATGGGCGAGACGACCTGGGGCTGAGCCACGATGATCGAGATCCCGCGCGGGACCGCCGCGTTCAACGAGTCCGCCGCCCCCGCCGACGTCGTCCGCCGCCAGTACCTCGCCTCCGCCCGCGGCGACCTCGCCGCCCTGCGCGCCACCCTCGCCGACGACATCGAGTGGACGGAGATGGCCGGCTTCCCCCTCGCCGGCACCTACCGCACCCCCAAGGGCGTCACCGGCAACGTGATGGAACGCCTCGCCGCCGAGTGGCACGACTGGACGGCCCACGACGACACCTACGTCGTGGACGGCGAGAACGTCGTCGTCCTGGCCCGCTACACGGCCGTCCACAAGACCACCGGCAAACCCCTCGCGGTGCGCGTCGCCCACCACTTCGTCGTGCGTGGCAGCCGCATCGTGCGCTTCGAGCAATTCACCGACACCGCCCTGGTCCGCGACGCGACACAGCCGTAGGCCACGCCCCCACCTGACTTCACCCGAACGGGGGAGCCGGTGGCGGCGCGCCCGGCGCGGTCTCGACAGGCCACCGGCGAGGCGGCAGGCTGGCCGTCGATCCGGGCCGGAGAGCGAGGAGTTCAGCATGGGAACCGCGGACGACAGCGGACGTGAGCGGCCGATCGTCATCGTCGGCGCGTCGCTCGGCGGGGCCAAGGCCGCGCAGGCGCTGCGCGAGGCCGGGCACCGGGGCGGCATCGTCCTGATCGGCGAGGAGCACGAGCGCCCGTACGAGCGGCCGCCGCTGTCCAAGGGCTACCTGCTCGGCAAGACGCCCCGCGAGAAGATCTACGTCCACCCGCCGCAGTGGTACGCCGAGAACGACATCACGCTGCGCCTCGGCACGGCCGTCTCCGCGATCGACCCCGCCGCGCACACCGTCACCCTCGCCGACGACGGGCGGATCGAGTACGCCAAACTCCTGCTCACCACCGGCTCGGTGCCGCGCCGCCTGCCGGTGCCCGGCGCCGACCAGGACGGCGTGCTCTACCTGCGCCGGGTCGAGGACAGCGACCGGATCAAGGCGGCGCTGCGCCCGGGCGCCCGGGTCGTGGTGATCGGCGCCGGCTGGATCGGCCTGGAGACCGCCGCCGCGGCCCGGGAGGCGGGCGCCGAGGTCACCGTGCTGGAGGCCGCCGAACTCCCGCTGCTGCGCGTGCTCGGCCGCGAGGTCGCCCAGGTCTTCGCCGACCTGCACCGCTCGCACGGCGTCGACCTGCGCTTCGAGGTCCGCGTAGAGGAACTCACCGGCGCCGACGGCACGGTGACGGGCGTCCGGCTCGGCGACGGCAGCACCGTCCCGGCCGACGTCGTCATCGTGGGCATCGGCATCGCGCCCGCCACGGCCCTCGCCGAGGCCGCGGGCCTGGAGACCGACAACGGCATCACGACCGACGAGCACCTGCGCACCTCCGCCCCCGACGTCTACGCGGCCGGCGACGTCGCCAACGCCTACCACCCGCTGTTCGCCCGCCACATCCGCGTCGAGCACTGGGCCAACGCCGTCAACCAGCCCCAGACCGCCGCCCGCGCGATGCTCGGCGGGGACGACGCCGGGTACGACCGCGTCCCGTACTTCTTCACCGATGCCGAGTGGACACCCCGGCATCCTAACGAGCCGGTGGCCTCGCGAGACAAGCTGAGCATGGAATACCTCGGCTACGTCGAGCCCGACGGCTACGACCGGGTCGTGTTCCGCGGCGACGTGAAGGCCAACGAGTTCATCGCGTTCTGGCTCAAGGACGGCCGAGTCCTCGCCAGCATGAACATGAACATCTGGGACGTCACCGACCCGATCCGCGACCTGATCATCTCCAAGCGCGTGGTGAACCCCGACCGCCTGGCCAACCCGAACGTCCCCCTCGGCGAGGTCTGAGACCCGATAGGAGCCCTGGCCGACGAGCAGCCAACCGACCCTCGCTGCGAGCTGCACGACCGGGTCCCGTCGGCGGCCAGGGCTCCCTCCGGCGGGCGTACAACCCTCGCCGAGTGGGGAGAAGCCGTGTCGCGCGACCCATCCGGCCACTTGACCCCCAGTCGCCCGGCGATGGCTATCGCTGCACGTCAGACAGTAGACAGCCCGCGCTGTTCGTTCACCGGAAGAAACCTCTGAGGCCTTGGTGAACGACGCGTGGTCCCCGGCAAGTCCCCACCAATACCCCTTCCGCTGCGCTCCTCAGCCAGGCTCGATGGGCAAGCGCATACAGAGGAGTGCAACTCGGAATACCCATCCACGGGTCGTACTCGCCGAACTCGCTGTGATGGTTCCGCACCAGGATGGTAGGGAGCGACGCCGAAGGTCGAATGCTGAGCCGGCCAGCCGCAGTCACAGCGATGCTGCCGCACCGGATCGGTGTGGACCGATCGTTGATATGCCAGCCGCGCCGGCCGGAGCCCTGAACCCTGCGAAGGGGCCCGCACCGGGTGGCGGAGCGACGGGGGTGCCGCTGGACTTCTACGATCTCATGTCAGACCTGCAATGGTGCCAAACCCGGATGATGCAGAGGAACGGTCGCGGTCAAGATCTGGCTGACGGCGCCCAGGTTGCTGCGATGGTGCCGCACCGGGTGGTACGGAGGGACCCGAGCAGGGCGGACTTGCCGGTGCGCGGGGGCGCGTTGCGATGGTGCCGCACCAGGGCAGTGCGGAGCGACGCCGTGATCGCCCGGCGGGCGGACGCCACGTCGAAGCTGCGATGGTGCCGAACTGAAATGGTGCGGAGGCACCCGCGCGGACGACGGAGGCCAACAACGCGATCAGGACGCTGCGATGCTGCCACTCCGGGACGGCGCGTAGCGAGCGCCGAAGTCCAGAAGTTCAAGGCCATCGTGGTCGAGCTGCGATGGTGCCACACCGGGACGGTGCGGAGCGACTCCCGGACCCGCAACTGGGCACTGTCCCGGGCGACTGGCCGTGACGGTGCCGCACCAGGACCGTGCGGAGCGACCAGAGTCTGTCCTTGAACTTGCCCAGCAGATCGGGGCTGCGATAGTGCTGCACCATGGAGGAGCGGAGCGACAGCTGAGCCGTGAGTCCGCTTTCGACGCGCCGACTGCGATGGTGGTGTACCGGGAGCGCACAGAGATGGCCACCGCAGCCAACTGGTTTGGCCTCAGAAGTGGGGGCTACGACAGTGCCGCCAGGCCGGTGCGGAGCGATCGGCATGTGGCTGCAGCTCGGCGGCCGAGGCACCGGACTGCGACGGTGCCGCACCAAGGTAGAACAGGCCCAACGAGCGACCGAGCGGGCACGTTGCGATCGAGTCCGCGCCGGTGCGATATAGAGGGACGAACGCGTGCATTGCGACGGAGGCTGCGGGGAAGACACTGCGATAGTGCTGCACCGTCAAGGGGACGGATGGGCCAGCGCATACGCCAGCTCAAAGGACCAGAAAGCCGCTCTCCGGGGGAGCCACGCCGGGGTCACTGCGATGATGCCGTATCGGGTCATACGGACCAACCTGGCCGCCCTCGCCGCCAGCCTGATCTATGCCTAGCTGCGATGGTGCCGCACCGAAGTTGTGCGGAACGACAGGTGTTTCGCTCGGCATGGATCGAGGCCCCGCGAAAGCTGCGAGGGTGCCAAACCGGCACAGCGCGGAACGCACCCGAGCAAGGCGAACTTGGCGGTGCAAGCGGGCGCGCCGCAATGGGGCGGTACGGAGCCGTGTGTGTAGGGCACAGCGGGCCGTCGGTGATCCGGTCGCTGCGATGTTGCCGCACTGGCGAAGTGCGGGGAAACGCTCCCTTTGGGCAGCATAAAGCCGTTGGTGGTCCTGTGATAGTGCCGCACCGGGACGGTACGAGGCGATCACCGTGGCCAGCACAGGCGATGGTGGGGCCTGGTGCCGCACTGGGTGGTGCTCAGCGACATCGGGCGGCGCGGCCAGCTGATCGGTACGTCCTACGGCTGCGATAGTGCCGCACCGCGATGGTGCGGAGCGCCCCTGGTCGGCGTCGGCGGTGTCGGCTTCGGTGTCTAGCTGCGATGGTGCCACACCGAAGAGGTGCGGAGTTACTTCGACTTGAACGGGGGAACTGCCAAGAGGAACTGCTTGCCGCGATGGTGCCGCACCGGGACGGCGAACAGCGCTGGTGAACGCCATCTGCTATGCCCAGGTCGTCGCGGAGCTGAGACAGTTCCGCACCGACAAGGTCCTTCGGAAAGTGGCGGGGTGACGTCGCGCCAGCAGTGACACCTCTTGCCGCGATGGAGCCACACTGTGAGACACGGAGGAACCGGCACGGCACCAAGGACTTCGTGGTGACCTTGAGGCTGGGATGGTGTCGCACCAGGTAAGGCGCGGAGGGACACCCTTGCGCCGGTGACCAGCCCCGGCAGGCGGAAGCTGTGATGGTGCCGGACCGACGGCATGCGGAATGGTTGAGGGCAATACCTACCTCACCAACGATGCCAACGGGCTGCGATGGTGCCACACCGGCAAGGTGTGGAGGAGTGTCCAGCCCTCGGTGCCTTCGTCGGCGGTGGTAATGCTGCGATGGTGCCGCACCGGGGCGGTGCGGAGACGTAGCTGGCGCTCCTCCCACTGGCGGCTGACGGGCTGGCTGCGATGGAGCCGCACCAGGAGGCGTGAGACGCATTCGGCGGGCTGATGTTCTTGGTGACGCAGTACCCGCTGCGATGGAGCCGCACTGGGGAGGTGCGGAGCGACCCCCGAGCGTCGATCAGATGTGTGTAAATCTCGCGTCTGTGATGCTGCCGCACCGATGAAGTGCGGAGGGAATCGAGCGCGCGCCTGGTGCGGGCGATGTAGTCGAGGCTGCGACGGTGCCGCACGAGGATGGTGCGGAACGACGGCCGCGGTGTTGACAGCAACCGCGATGATCAACCACCTGCGATGGTGCCGCATCGGGCTGGTGCGGAGCGACCGGGTGTCACCCCGGCGTCTTCCTGCTCCTCAACGAACTCTTGGCGGTTCCTCCGCACCGCCCTGGTACGGCACCGTGCGGAGGAATGTTGTAGTGCTCGTCCGGCGGCCTGGACCGAAGTCGCTGCGATGGTGTCGAGCCAGAGGGTCGCGGAGGGCCGAGCAGGCCCAGAACGAAACCAAGCAGGCCATCCTGCTGCGATGGTGCCGCACCGGGACGGTGCGGAGGGACCAGGATCAGCCCGGCGAGACCAGCTAGGAGGCCGTAGCGGCGATGGTGCCGCACCGATGGGGTGCGGAGGGACTGAACCGGCAGGGACTGCCCTCCTCAACACGTTGCTGCGATCGTGCCGCACCAGGCCGGCACGGAGAGACTCCAGCGTGGTGCCGGTGGCCTCGCCGGGAACTGCCCGCGATGGTGATGCACCGGCACCATGCGGAGAGGACGCCGCCCTCCCGCGCCTCCCCGCAAGCCCCGAGATCGAGCTGCGATGGTGCCGCACCGAGGTGGCGCGGCGGGGACATGGTAATCGCGTTGACCGTGGTGGTCGTGTAGTAGCTGCAATGGTGCCGCACCGAGGCGGTGCGGAGGGACGAGCGGCCTTCAGGCGATTGGCGTGAACGCCGTGAATCTGCGATGGTGCGCACCAAAACGGTGAGGAGGGACACCCGGCAAGCAAGCGTGGTGTCGGTCACCATGGCGCCGCGAGGGTGCCGCACCGGATCGGTGGAGAGGGACATCTGGATGTCATCAGCCCAAGCATCTGGGCGCCGTAGCTGCGATGGTGCCGCACCGAGGCGGTACGTAGGGAAGACTCGGTCTCCCTCAAGTCACGCGCGGAAGTGCGGCTGCGATGGTGCCACACCATGGTGCGGAGTAACGGCGGCGGGGTCGTATCGAACATCCCTCCGGACAAGCTGTGTTGGTGCCGCACTGGGATAGTACGGAGCGAATTGCGGTGGTCGGGGATCTCAGCTCCGCCGTAGTAACTGCGATGGTGCCGTACCGGGATGGTGCGGAGCGGCACCTCCCGGTGGTGAGCTCGCCGACTGCGACCGCTGGCTGCGATGGTGCCGCGCCAGAGAGGTGCCAGGGCCTGCTTGCCCTGCGGTTACTGAGGATTTCGTCCTGTTGTCGGTAGTGACGGATAGTGATCCCTGCGGTATGCCGTTGGTATGCGGTATGCGCAGGGTGGGGGCCTGACCGCTGAGCGGCGGGCGTTTCGTGAACAGGTGCGGCTGGAGGCCGCTGGTCGGTTCGAGGCGGGTGACAAGACCGCGGTGATCGCCCGTGACCTGCGGGTGAGCGGGAGGTCGGTGGAGCGCTGGCGAAGGGCCTGGCGCGAGGGCGGGAGCGAGGCCCTGCGCTCGTCGGGGCCGGCGAGTGTGCCGAAGCTGTCGGCGGCCCAGTTCGCTGAGCTGGAAGAAGAGTTGGGCAGGGGGCCTGCCGCCCACGGGTTCGAGGACCAGCGGTGGACCCTGGCACGGGTCCAGGCGGTGATCGGCAGACGGTTCCGGATGCGGCTGTCGGTCGCGACCGTGTGGCGGCTGCTGAAGCGTCACGGCTGGTCCTGGCAGGCCCCGGCCCGCAGAGCGCTGGAGCGGGACGAGCACGCGGTGGAGCTGTGGAAGCAGGAGGTGTGGCCGCGGGTAAAAGCGCTGCGGTGGCGCTCGGAGCCTGGATCGTCTTCGAGGACGAGGCCGGGTTCGCGATGACGCCGCCGCGTGCCCGCACTTGGGGCCGACGCGGACACACGCCCGTCGTCCGTGTCCGTGGACGCTCCCGCCGCCGGATCTCGGTGGCCGCCCTGTGCTGCTACAAGCCCGGCGAGAAGAGCAGGATGATCTACCGGCCCCGCTTCCACCACCCGCTCAAGGGGGCCCGCAAGAGCTTCGCCTGGACCGACTACCGCGACCTCGCCGTCCGCGCGCACATCCAGCTCGGCGGCCCGGTCGTCCTGGTGTGGGACAACTTGAACACGCACCTGGCCGCCGGCATGAGGCAGTACGCCGCCGAGCACGACTGGCTGACCGTCTTCCAGCTGCCCTCGTACGCACCCGACCTCAACCCCGTCGAAGGCCTCTGGTCGCTCCTGCGACGCGGTCCGATGGCGAACACCGCCTTCACCGACGCCGACCACCTCACCCGCACACTCCGCCGGGGCCTGCGACACATCCAGCTCCAGCTGCCCCTGATCGAGGGATGCCTGGCCGGCACCGGCCTATCACTCGCTCCACCGACTCCGCCCTGAAATCCTCAGTAGGTGCTGTGATGATTGCCGTACCTGGGTGCGGATGAACAGCGTCACGATCACTGCGCTTACCGCCGAGGCACAGCTGCGATGGTGTCGCACCGGTGAGGCGCGGAGGGCGGCTGCGGCCGGCGTTGCCCAGCCAGTTGATCTCAGTGCTTCGACGACGCTGCGCCGATGGGGCGCGGAGGAACTAGCTGCGGGGGAAAGCGGGCGTGGCTGACAGTCAGGCCGGACTGGCTGATGCTGCGATGGTGCCGCACCGGCGAGGTACGGAGAAACCGTCCGTGCGCAAGCCGCTGCCATCCTGGTCGAGACGCTGCGATGGTGCTGCACAGGTGAAGTGCGGACCATGCGGGCATGCGCACAATCCTCACCGCTACCGACGGGCTGCGATGGTGTGGCGCCGGGACAGGTGGAAGGATTGGGGCCGATAGGGACTGTTCTCGTCGACATGTTGCTGCGATGGTGCGACGCAGAGATGGTGCGGAGCGACCGAGGCGCTATCACCCTTCAACGCAAGGAAGCGCAGCTTCGATGGTGTCGCACCGATGAGGTGCGGAGGCGACCTTGTTCTTGCCACCGAGGTGCCCAGGCCCAGCTGCGATGGTGCCGCACCGGCAGGGTACGGAGGGACAGCTACATTCGCGCCACGATCGTCATGCCTCGCCAGGGTGGTGCGGAGCGACCCGCGCACGGCATCGCCGAGCGGTGCAGGAGCGTGAAGCTGTGACGGTGACGAACCGGTCAGGTGGAGCGGAACCTGGAGACACAAAGAGCGCCGACGACGGCGATGATCGCACTGCGATGATGCCGTGCCTGTGAGGCTCGGAGGAACGATGACCCCGATCATCTGCATCACGATGTAGGGCGCACTGCGATGCTGCCGCACTGGGATGGTGCGGAGCGACCGCCGTCGTACTGGACGGGCGCCGAACCAGCGAAGTTGCTGCTATGGAGCCGCACAGATGTCGTGTTCGAGATGAACGCTGCGACAGCGCCGCACCGGGATGGTGCGGAGCGACCGGGGTGACCGGGCTGGTCGACCTCATAGGCCTGGTCTCTGTGATGGTGCCGCACCGGGGTGGTGCGGAGCGACGGTCGGCCGGAGGTTCGACGAGCAGCGAGTTTTCGAAGCTGCGATGGTGCTGGACCTGAATGATCCGGAGTGACCGGATGATGCGCGAGCGGCGGAGGCGACGTGATGCCGCTGCGATGGCACCGTGCTGGGAAGGCGCGGAGCAACGAGCGAGTAAGCAGTCGCCCTGGTGGACCTTCACCCGGTGATGGCGTCACACCGGGAAGGTGTGGGGGGAGCGACTCGCGACCCTCGGCATGGCTGGCATCTCCATCTACCTGCTGCGATGGTGCCGCACCGGGGCGGTGCGGAACGACCGAACCCGTGACGCCGAGACGCCGATCCAACGAGCCGTCCCGCGTGCCGCACCAGGATGGTGCGGAGCAGCGCCTGCGACATGGTTCAGGTTGTCGACAGCGTTGACGTTGTGGTAGCGCCGCACCGAATGGTGTAGGCCAGCCGCCGGCCGTGATGCGAAGCCTGACCGCCTACGCGCGGCTGCGATGGTGCCGCACTGGTGTCGTGCGGAATCGCCAGGTCGAGGTACGACGGCACGAAGTACAGATTCTCGCTGCTACGGAGCCGCACCGGTGACGTGCGGAGGGCTCGGACGACAAAATTCCTGCCAAGCTCGGCACCAGCACGCTGCGATGGTGCAGCACTAAGAGGTGCGGAGGCACCGTCGCCCAGGCTGCTCTGAACACGGTGATGGACGCGCTGCGATGGTGGCACACCGGCAAGGTGCAGAGGAACAGGCCAGGGTCGTACAGGCACGGCCTCGGGGGGAGACCTCGATGCGGAGACGCAGCTGTCCTGGGCCGAAACCAGGTGGCCAGCTGACGGCTTCAATGAAGCCGCGCCGCGGCGGTGCGGAGTCACCACCGATAGTGAATGCCTTGAGCGGCCGCATGGTCGGGCTGCAATGGTGCGGAGCTGCCTGTGAGTCACGGGTGAGCCGCTTCTGATATTTGGCGCTGCACTGATGCCGCACCGGGATAGTACGGAGCGAGAACCCTGTTGGGCAACGTCTGGACCAAGGGCTGCGGCCTGCGAGGGTGCCGCACCTCTGAGGTGCGGAGGAACTGGGGATCCCCCCACAAGACCATCCGTCACCAGATGCGGCTGCGATGGTGCCGCACAGGAGCGGTGCGGAGGCGTGAGGCGGAGTTGATCACGATCGTCGCGGCGGTGAGGCTGCGATGGAGCCGCACCGCCTGGTGCGGAGCGACTGGAACGGCGGATACAGCGCGTGATGTGGCTGATGCCGCTGCGATGATGCCGCACCGGGAGGGTGCGGAGCGACCTCGGCCCCCAGAAGATCCTTGTCCTAGACTGCGAGCTGCGATGGTGCCGCACCAGGAAGGTGTGGAGCGTCGCATCCTGGGTCCGCGAGGGACTGGCCACCAACCCCCTCTGAGGGTGCCGTACCGGAGAGGTGCGGAGCGACGGCGCGTTCGCGCATCGTCTCCTCGGCCGACTTTTCGCTGCGATGGTGCCGCGCCGGATGGTGAGGAGCGACAGGCCAGCAACGTTGAGTGTGTCCAGCTGGTCAGTCGAGCTGCGACGGTGCTGTACCGAGAGACGGTTTGGAGCGACGGTCACCGTGGACTGCCGGCGGCTCGGCATGCTGATGCTGCGATGGTGCCGAACCCGTGAGGTACGGAGGAAGTCGGTGCGCTCACCAACGGGGAGTCCGGGATCTGGCTGCGATGGTGCCGCACCGGGGGCAGTACGGAGCGACTGGCGCGTCTGAGCGGAACACGAAACCGGTGGCGAAGCGCTGCGATGGTGCCGCACCGGGACGGTGCGGAGCGGCGTCTGAGCTGCTGGCTTGATGATCCTAGGAACGGGTTGCCGCGCCCGCCTGGATGTCGTTTAGGGCAATTCGGACTTATTGCTTCGGTGCGTTGGGGTGTTTCCGTGTCTACTTGTGGTTCCGAGGTGATGTCCGGCTGGGATGCCGTTCTCTGTGTTGGCGCTATGTAGTTGTCAAGGATCGGGGGTTGGCGGGGTGGTCGGAGGTGGGGTTCAGGGCCAGAGGTGGCGGCTTGCGGCGAGAGGACCGTTGGATTGTTTGAGGCCGGTTCGGGGTGCGGTGTAGAGGGCGGTCACGCCGAGATTGGTCAGCATTCTTACATTGTGGTTCGTGCCGGGTTCGGCGGCGCGGACGGCGTGGTGTTCGAGCAAGACGGTCACGTCGGTGGTGGTGAGTGGTGGTGTCCACGCGGGCCAGCGTAGGGCGCCACGGCTGTCGGTAGCGTCCCAGCTGGTAACGGCTTGGGCGCGGCCCGTGGCGGTGAGGCGGAAGGTGGCGAGGGCGTGGAGGGCGAGCCAGGTGGGGCCGGGGGCTCCGCGCTGGTATGGCTTGCCTTCGGAGTTGGTGTGGGCGTCGCCGAGGGACCGGTGGTCGAAGTTGGCTGAGGCGTAGTCGGGGATGCGACGCCAGCCCTCCAGGGCCGAGCGGATCTGCCGCGGGTCGTCGTGACAGCCGAGGACGGCTTTCTGCATCAGGCCGGTGATCGTCATCTGGCCGGCGGCGGCGATCAGCGAGGTGACGGGGGTGCGCCGCACCGTGGCGGGTCCCGGCTCTTCCGTGGGCTGCGGGTCGTTCTTGCCGGTCTTGGGTTTGGTGTCTTCGAAGCACATGACGTTGGTCAGGGCGGCGAACCAACGGGCTTGGTGGTCGCCCGTCTCGCGTTCGGACTGGGCGAGTTCGCGCAGCGTCCGGTGCGCGGTGTCGACGCGCATGCGCAGGGCTTCGTTGGGGGCGGTGGCATTCTCGCGTGGTCGGGTCAGGAGTCCGGGAGCGTGCGGGAAGGAGTCCCAGACTTCACCCTCCGTGCCGGCCGCGTCGGCGTCCTCGCCCTCCCCGTCCTCCGTCTCGGCGCTATCCGCGGGCTCCCCGGTTTTGCGGGCCGTCTTGGCGGGCTTGGGCGGGAGGTGGCTGGTGAGGAGGCCTGTGAGGGTGTCGAGGGTGAGGGGCTGGTCGGTGGTGAGGACGGCTGCGCCAGCCGGGCCTTTCCAGTGGAGTCGGGGTTCGGTGGGCAGGGTGGCGGTGGTGAGTTCGAGGATGCCGAGGGCGGCGAGGAAGCCGAGCGGGTCGTCGGACCGCAGTGCGAGGAGTTCGAGCTGGTGCATGGTCAGCTGCCTTCTTCGGAGCAGGCGATGTCGGCTAGGCGCAGGACCGTTTCGAGGAGGGCCAGGCCCCAGAAGCCGTAGCGCTGGTTGAGCGCGCGGAAGCGGCGGGGGCCGTTCCAGTCGGTGCCGATCACGGTGCTGGAGACGGTGACGGTGGTGTCGTCGGACATGGTGCACTCGACAAGGACGGGCTCGGGGTCGGCGAACGCGGGCAGCATTGGGCGGGCGTAGCCGTGGTGGGCGGCGACGAGGTGGGTGACGAGGTCGTGGTCGAGGCCTCGCGCGGTGACGGGATCGGTGGCGAGCCAGGTGTGGACGGCGGCGGCGCTAAGGGCTTCGTGGCGCAGGTCCTTGGACCAGTTGGCCAGGCGGGCGGCGCGTCGGCGGGCGGCGCGGTCGGCAGGGTCCATACCGGACTTGGCGAGGGGTTCGGGCAGGGATTCGGCGAGCAGGCGGTCACCGGAGCAGAGCATGCACTGGAACCGCGGGTGGTCCTTGCCGCAGTCGTGGGCCCGGGCTGCCAGCACGATGGCGTCGATCAGGTCGTCGGGCAGGCCGATGGCCCGGGCGAAGTCGCGGGCGCGTTCGCCGACGGCCTGGTGGTGGTGCTTGAGGGTGACGGTGCGGGTGAGGCTGCTGCTGTCCGGGTCCTCGTCGTCCACGGCGAGCCGGTAGCGGTCGGCGCCGGTGGCCCGGGGCGGGACGAGGGCAATCCGGCCCGGACCACCGTGGTCGATCAGTACCACCCCAGCCGTAGCCGCCCGTCCGGTACGCCACTCGGCGACCTCCAGCAGGGTCTCCAGGCGCCGGCGCAGCAGGGGGGTGTGCCGGGAGGGGCCGTCGGGTGGGGTGTTGGTGGGCAGGGCGGTGAGCAGGCTGGTGATCGCGTCTCGGACCGCGTCGGTCGTGTTCAAGGCGTCCGGGTCGCCGGGGTCTGCAGTGAGCTCGGTGTGGGCCTGCTTGATGATCGGGGTGAACTGTTCGGGGGCGGTGCCGGTGGTGCTGGCCAGGACGGCGGGGTCGAGGCGTAGCGGGGTGCGGGTGTGGTCGGTGGGGTGGTCGCCGAGGTCGGGGACGGGGGTGTCGGGGTCGGCGGTCCAGCCGTAGGCGTCGTGTCCGCCGGCGGTGGTGGGTAGGACGAGGGTGGCCCCGGGCTGGAGCTCTTGGATGAGGCGTGGGGTGGTCCAGGTGCCGTCGGTCTCGCGTTGGAGGACGGTGGTGCGCAGGCGGGTGGGTGGGTTGCGGGGTTCGGGTGTGGTGTCGGCGTCGGGGCCTTCGAGGTCGCTGGTCTCGGGGGTCGCACGGGGTTGGGTGAGGAAGCGGCATACCACGGCGAGGGGCAGGGAGAGGGTTTCGGCGGTGTGGATGGGGGTGATGCGGATGTGTTCGGCGAGGGTCTCGGGGTCGGTCGTGTCGATGGGGAGGTCAGCGCGCCAAAGGAGTTGGACTTCGGGCTGGCCGGTGTCGAGGCCGTGGAGGAAGGGGGCGGGGGATTCGTCGGGGACGGGGATGGGGCTGGTGCGGGCGAAGGCGTCCACGCGCACCTGGTGAACAGGTGGGATGTGTTCGCCGGCGCGGGTGAGCGGTGCAGTGTCGGTGTCGTCGAGGAGGCCGGGCAGGGTGGCGGGGTTGAGGACCAGGCCGTCGAGGAGGTGGGGGGTCAGTTCGGCGGGGTCCTGGGTGTCGTGGGTGGGGGCGTGTTGGGTGAGCCACTGCCAGGTGTGGGCGGCGGCCGGGCCGTAGACGGGGATGCGGTCGGGGTCCTCGGGGTTGTGGGTGCGTACGAGGATCGCGGGTACGGGGCCGAGTTCGCCTCGGCGGTCGAGGCGTCCGAGGCGCTGCAGGGCGGAGGCCCAGTCGCCGCATTCGCTGACCATCGCCCCGAAGGTGCAGTCGATCCCCACTTCAAGGGTCTGGGTGCTGATCACGACGAGGGGGCGTCCGCGGTCCGGGTCGATGCCGTCGAGGAGTTCGGCCAGCGGGCCGGTGACGAGCAGGTCGCGCTCCGCGGGCCGGCAGCGGCCGGTCAGGAGCAGCACGTCCACGTCCCCGCGCCGGGAGAGCGCTTCGTGGGCGGCGCGGGCGTGGGTGATGGTGTTGGCGATCACCGCGACCGCGGGCAGCTCCAGGAGGGGAAGGACGGCGTCGAGGCCGGTTCCGGCGGCGAGGGCGAACGCCTCCGTGGGCTTCTTCGACCAGCCGCTGGCGTCCAGCAGCGTCACGTGGCGCTCGGCCGCGATCCGCCGCCCGGCGATCGGATGGGCACGGTCGGCGTCACCAACACCCAGGCGCGGCCGTTCGCCGGTGGTGCTGGTCGCCGACAGGCTCACCACCCGAAGTGCCCGTGCCGCCAACTCCCCGCGCACCGCCGTCTGCTGGTAGAGAGCGGTGTCGGCGGCGGTCGCCAGTAGGGCCTTCGACAGGTGGGCCTCATCCAGAGCCAGCAGAGCGTCGTACCCGGTCAGGGCGGCGTCGATCGGAGCGCGCTGTGGAGAGGTGTGGTAGCCGCGGAAGAGCAGGCGACTGCCGTACTGGTCCACGGTCGACGTCACCACCAGCGGCTGGGCCGGGCTGCGCACCCAGTTCGACTCCCAGCGGGTGCCGCCGCGCATCCGCACGACCTCCAGCGGCGACTCGCCACCGCCGAGGTCACGCAGCACAGCAGCGACCTTCGCCCGTACCGAGCCGGCCGGTGCCCCGGCGAGGGCCTCGGCCAGCTCGATGGAGTGCTGGTGGGCCTGGTCGACCACGAGACGCCGGTCGACACAGAAGAACAGCCGCAGCGGCACTTTCCGGTGCCCGCGGCCCAGTCCGCAGGCGTGCTCCCAGGCCAGGAGGAAGAGCCAGATGTCGATGAACGTCGTCTTCCCCAGCGCGGTAGGGACGTCGAGGTCAGGCCAGTCCGCGCCGTCGGCCACGGCGTCCAGGTAGGCGCTCTGCCACGGGAATGGCGCCCAGCCCTCGCACCCGACGCAGGTCGCAGTCGCGGCCCCGTCGGGGCAGTGGGTGTGGTGGTGGACCTCCCGGAAGAAGGTGGGGAACTCGGCCGCATCGATCGCCGGAGGCCGCTCGGTGCCCGTCACTGGTCGTCCTCCTGGAAGCCGGGCTCCGGGCGGCACAATCCCAGGCCGAAGTTCTTCTTGCTGCCCAGCACCACCGGCCCCGTCACCGGGACCGGGAAGGTCAGACGCACGTGGCAGCTCGGCAGCGGCCGCTCCCCGTCCTTGCGGCGCACCGGGAAGCCGTCCACGCCGCGCGCCCCGGGTACGAGGCCACCACGCGGGCTCACCTGCACCCGCACGGGTTTGGGCAGCCCGGCCGCGACGCAGCTAGTCGCGACCGAGTCCGCCCATGCGGTTTCCTCGTACTTCTTGGGGAATCGGTCGAGGACCATCGGCAGCACCGTGGTCCACACCGTCGATGGCCCCTGCCACGTGCCTGGCTGGACGGTCTGCGGCCACTGGTCGTGGTCGGCGGGACTGACCCGTACAAGGTCCAGTGGTTCCCCGTCCGCGAACCGGATCCAGCGCAAGCCCCCGTCGTGGCGAAGGAGGGCAGCGAGGAGAGCCTTGCGGTCCTGCCTGGGCATTTCGCGGGGCATTGCAATGCCGAGTCCGCGGAGCAGCCCGTCGGCGTGGTGGTGGCCGGCGAACGGCAGCGCGAGGTAGGCGACCGGCCTTGGGTCGTCCGGGCTGTTCTTGTGGCCGTGGACCGTGGTCATCGCCTCGACGTCGTGGCCCATCGCCTCCAGCGTGCCCAGCACCATGCTCCGCAGCTGGCCGGTCAGCTCCAGCGTCCATCGGGGGTCCAATGCCACGCCTGGGGCGAACGAGAACGTCAGCAGGTCACCGAACGGCCCCTCCGCCACCGCCGGCTCGTCCCGGTCGGTGTGGTCGGGGTCGAGGTAGTGGTGGGTGACCGACTGGCTCCAGGCTGGGCGCTGCTCCTCGAACGTCTCCTCCAGCCAAGCCAGATAGCCGCGGTAGGGGATCCGGATCGGCCGCGAGCCCTTCGGGTACTCCCCATTGGCGGCAGGCCTCCAGCGCTGCCGCCCCCCGTGCTCGTCACCGGGCTCGTCAGGGCCGCACCAGGCCTCCAGCAGCCCGGCCCCGGTCGAGCGCCCGAAGTATGGTACCCGGCGGGCCAGTTCCTTCAGCACCGGGGCGAGCTCCTCCCCCGGCTCCGCAGCCCAGCTGAACACCATCCGCGTACCGGACAGCGTCTTCTGTGCCCAGGTGCGCGGCACGCCGCCGGCGGTGCGTCCCGGCAGCAGGCCGTGGGTCACTTTCTTCGGGTCCACGATGTTGGTCACCACCCACGCCGCGCGCGGGTGGTCCGCTTCCATCGGCCTGGCCGGCACCGTGACCACGGGCGGTTCCTGCGCCTCCAGCCAGGTCAGCGCCATCCGGTGCGCGGTGTCCTTGAGGTCGGCGTGGCCGACCAGCGCGCAGAACAGGCGGGCCGGGTGGGGCGGCCACTCCGCGCGCTCGCCGTCCATGGCGGTCGCCTGGTAGAGCGGCTCCAGCAGCTCCACCGAGATGTGGAAAGGCATGACGCTCTACTCGCCTTCCGCCTCGCCGATGCCCTCCAGGCGGAAGGAGCGCTCGATCGCCTGCTGCACCTGCGCGTTGGGTCGCAGCCGCACCGGCTCCTTCGACCACTTGAGGCCCGCCTCCTCGGCCCGCGAGCGCGCGAACTCGAACAGCTCCAGCGCCTGCGCTGCCGTGTCGAGCTCCAGCGGCTCCGTCACCGCCACGCCCTCGCGCCCGCGGCCGACCCACTCGATCCGCTCCGACACCAGCAGCAGGTCGCACCCCGACCGCAGCCGCACCGCCGGCGCCGCGAACGCCAGCCGGTCCCCCAGCAGCGCCAGCGCCGCCAGCAGGGCCCTTGCTGCCCGCACGTACTCCTTCGAGGCGTCGCCGAAGCGCAGAGCCCGCAGGCCCGCCATGGCCAGCGTCGCGTTCCGCTCGATCGCCCGGACTGTCACCCCGCCCATGCCCTCGACCGGCGGGATCATGCCGTGCCCGACCGCCGACGCCTTGAGCGTCTTCCCCTTGCTGCCCTTCTTGCCCGTGCCGTCGACCGGCCTCCAGCCGTCGGCGGTCAGCTCCACGTTGTCCCCGGGGAAGTTCCACTTGTCGAAACGCCCCGCCGCCCGCTTCCCTGACAGCGGATCCAGACCCACCATCTCGGAGGTGTAGGTGCGCGGCACTTTCAGCTGTACGCGGCGCTTGCGGTGCGAGTCCCAGAGGCCGAACACCAGGTCCGACGGCGCCGACTCCAGGAAGGCCCGCACGTCCCCGGTCCCGGTATCGCGAAGCGCCCGGCCCGTGTCTGTCTCGTCGAACTTCACACCGGACTCGCCCAACGCGTCCCGGAAGTACGCGTCGCGGGAACGGTGCGGCGCATCCAGATTCGTCATCCGAAGCTCCCGGCCTTCCGCGGTCACGTGCAGCACCAGGTGCGGCACCACCACATCCCCCAGGTCCACCGCCTCCAGCAGGGCCGTCTCGCACCGGTTCGCCTGCGACTGCCGCTGGTCGAGCAGCACCACCCTGGTGCGCTGCCCGCCGACCCACCGGTCCTCGAACAACTGGCCCGGACCGTCGCTCTCCTTGAGCTTCACCGTCGGCGGTGCCACCGACGCCCCCACGCCGGCCACCGGCTCGTACTGGGCCACGATCCGGATCGCACCGTCCGCCGACAGCCCGCTCGCGGCCTCGGCCAGCCGCTCGTACAACGCTTCCATGAAAACCCTCCTTGGGCAGAACCTCGCGGACAGTTCGCATCGAAGCAGCCCCCACCGACAACCATCACTCATTTGAGTGATAGATCGTCAGAACTACTTCTACATAGATGACTTGGACTAAAATCCGCGGCGGTCGGGTACCCTTCCGGAAGCCGGGCAGTTGCTCGTCGAGGTGGCGCACCCCGCGCAGGATGTGGTGCCGGCCGTATCCGGGGATCGGTTCGTCGCCCAGCGCGGGGAGGTGGTCCCGCTGCCAGCCAAGGAGGCCGCCCGCAGGAGGCCTAGTACTCCAGCAGGACTTCTCCATTCCCGCTGGTCAACGGCCTGGGAGTGGGGAGTGTAGCGGGGTGGGAGCGGGTGCGGGGCGGTCTTCGC
>NZ_JBHWGV010000022.1:0-1577 GCF_042732955.1 Kitasatospora sp. NPDC059747
AAACGGTCCCGGGGGGGGGCGCGCCTGTCTCTGGCCCCCCCCCTTGTGGGGTGGCGCGGGGGGCGGGGCCGGCCCCCCGGCCCCCCCCCCGGGAACGACGGACGGGGCCGGCGCCCCCGACGCGCGCCGCCCCCTTCCGGACGTACGGGCGGGTCAGCGGGTGCGGAAGGCCAGCACCACGTTGTGGCCGCCGAAGCCGAACGAGTTGTTCAGCGCCGCGATCCGGCCCTCGGCGGGCAGCGCGCGGGCCTCGTCGCGCACGATGTCCGCGTCCACGTCGTCGTCGAGCTCCTCGACGTTGATGGTCGGCGGGGCGAGCCGGTTGTAGAGGGCCAGCACGGTGGCGACGGTCTCGATGCCGCCGGCGCCGCCCAGCAGGTGGCCGGTCATCGACTTGGTGGCCGAGACGGCGATGTGGTCCAGGTGCTCGCCGAGCTCCTTGCGCAGCGCCTTCAGCTCGGCGGTGTCGCCCTGCGGGGTCGAGGTGGCGTGCGCGTTGACGTGCACGATCTCGGCCTTGTCGAGGGTGTTGCGGTCGAACAGGTCGGCCAGCGCGCGGGCCACGCCGGCGCCGGTCGGCTCGGGCTGGGCGATGTGGTGGGCGTCCGAGGACAGGCCCTGGCCCACGGCCTCGCAGTAGATCCGGGCCCCGCGGGCCTCGGCGTGCTCGACCGACTCCAGCACGACGACGCCGGCGCCCTCGCCGAGGACGAAGCCGTCGCGGCCCTTGTCGTACGGGCGCGAGGCGCGCTCGGGATCGTCGTTGTTCTTGGACATCGCCATCATGTTGGCGAACGCGGCGATCGGCAGCGGGTGGATCGCGGCCTCGGTGCCGCCGGCCACCACGACGTCGGCGCGGCCGCTGCGGATCATCTCGATCGCGTAGCCGATCGCCTCGGCGCCGGAGGCGCAGGCGGAGACGGGGGTGTGCACACCCGCGCGGGCGCCGACCTCCAGGCCGACGTTGGCCGCCGGGGAGTTGGGCATCAGCATCGGGACGGTGTGCGGGGAGACCTTGCGGGAGCCCTTCTCCTTCAGTACGTCGTACTGGTCGAGGAGGGTGGTCACGCCGCCGATGCCGGAGGCGATGACCGCGCCGAGGCGCTCGGGGGCGAGCTTGGAGGACTCGTCGGTGGCCGGGGTCTCGTAGCCGGCGTCGGCCCAGGCCTCGCGGGCGGCGATCAGCGCGAACTGCGCCGAGCGGTCCAGCTTGCGGGCCAGCGGGCGGGGCAGGATCTCGCCGGGGTCGACCGCGGTGCGGGCGGCGATGCGGACGGGCAGGTCCGCGGCCCACTCCTCGGTCAGGGCCGACACTCCGGAACGGCCCGCCACCAGGTTCTCCCAGGTGGTGGCGGCGTCGCCGCCCAGCGGCGTGAAGGCGCCGATACCCGTGACGACCACGGTACGGTTTTCAGCGGTCACTGGTTCTTCTTCTCTCACGTTGGTGCGGGGTCGGCGGCGAGCCGGGGGGTGGGGCCCGGCCCACGGCCTCGCAGTAGATCCGGGCCCCGCGGGCCTCTGCGTGCTCGACCGACTCCAGCACGACGACGCCCGCGCCCGCGCCCACGACGAAACCC
>NZ_JBHWGV010000022.1:1585-61233 GCF_042732955.1 Kitasatospora sp. NPDC059747
TCGGGGCGCGGGGGGGGGGGGGGGGGGGGGGGCGCGGGGGGGGGGGCCGGGGGGGGGCCCGGGGGGGGGGGCCCCGGCCCGGCGGGTCGGCCGACTCGGCGAGCCGACCGACGATCACGCGACCGCTCAGGCGGCGTTGGTGACGATGTACTCGACGGCGTCGCCGACGGTCTTCAGGTTCTTGACCTCGTCGTCCGGGATCTTGACGTCGAAGCGCTCCTCGGCGGCCACGACGACCTCGACCATGGAGAGCGAGTCGACGTCCAGGTCGTCGGTGAACGACTTGTCGATCTGGACGTCCTCGGTCGGGATGCCGGCGATCTCGTTGACGATCTCGGCGAGACCTTCCAGGACCTCGGCCTTGTCCATAGCCATACTGGCTGCTCCTCTTCGGTGTTGAACGCGTCCGACCGGCGGACGGACGCAGGCTTGCGGATGAGTGGGGCGAAACGCGCCTAGGGGAGCGTAACGACTGCCGCGGCGTACACGAGACCCGCCCCGAACCCGATGATCAGCGCGAGGTCTCCGCTGCGGGCCTCGCCGCTCTCCAGCATGCGCTCCATCGCCAACGGGATGGAGGCCGCCGAGGTGTTCCCGGTTTCGGTGATGTCGCGGGCGACCGGCACCGAGTCGGGCAGCTTGAGGGCCTTGATCATGGCATCGGTGATGCGCATGTTGGCCTGGTGCGGGATGAAGGCGCCGAGCTGGTCGGCGGTGATGCCGGCGGCGTCCAGCGCCTGCTGGGCCACCTTGGCCATCTCCCAGACGGCCCAGCGGAAGACCGTCTGGCCCTCCATCCGCAGGGCCGGCCACTTGGCCTCCTCACCCGCGCCGTTGACGGCGTCGGGCTTGGCGAACGCGGTGTCCCAGGCCTGGGTCTGCGAGATGACGTCCTTCTGCGAGCCGTCCGAGCCCCAGATCACCTTGCCGATGCCGGGGGTGTCGGAGGGGCCGACGATCGCGGCGCCGGCGCCGTCGCCGAAGATGAACGCGGTCGAGCGGTCCGACTGGTCGGTCAGGTCGCTCAGCCGCTCGACGCCGATCACCAGCACGTACTCGGCGCTGCCGCCGCGGATCATGCCGTCGGCCAGGCCCAGGCCGTAGCCGAAGCCGGCGCAGGCGGCCGAGATGTCGAAGGCCGGGGCGGTGCCGCAGCCCAGGCGCTCGGCGATCTCGGTGGCGATCGCGGGGGTCTGCTTGAGGTGCGAGACGGTCGCGACGATGACGCCGCCGATCTGGTCGGGGGCGATCCCGGCCTGGGCGATGGCCTTGCCGGCGGCCTGCACCGACATCTCGGCGACGCTCTCCTCCGGACCGGCCCAACGGCGCTCGGCGATGCCGCTGCGGGTGCGGATCCACTCGTCCGAGGACTCGATCCACTCCAGGACCTCGGAGTTCGGGATCACGCGGACGGGACGGTAACCGCCCACGCCGTGGATCCGTGAGTACTCGGCCCCGGTCGAAGGACGAATCTGCGGCTTGCTCATGCGGCCACCTCGCTGCGCTCGGCGGTCGCTTCGCAAGATGCGCACCTGCCGATCATTCGTTCGCTGCGCTCACTCATGCCTGGCTCTCCTGGTCCTTACCGCCGTGCTCCGCGATCAGCTCGCGAGCCTTGTCGAGGTCGGCGGGGGTCTTGAGGGCGAGCGTCGCCACACCCTTGAGGTTGCGCTTGACCAGGCCGGTGAGCGTGCCCGCGGGGGCCAGCTCGATCACGGCGGTCGCGCCCAGCGCGGCCAGCGTCTCCATGCAGAGGTCCCAGCGGACCGGGTTGGAGACCTGCGACACCAGACGCTCCAGCACCTCGGTGCCGGAGGAGACCACCGCGCCGTCCCGGTTGGAGACGTAGCGCACCTGCGGATCGGCCACGGTCAGGGTCGGGGCCAGCTTCGCCAGCCGCTCGACGCCCGGGGCCATGTGCTCGGTGTGGAAGGCGCCCGCCACCTTCAGCGGGATCAGCCGGGCGCCGGTCGGCGGGTCCGCCTTCAGCGCCTCCAGCTGGGCGAGCGTGCCGGCAGCGACGATCTGGCCGCCGCCGTTGTTGTTGGCCGGGGTCAGGCCGTGCTCGGTCAGCTTGGCCGCGACGGCCTCCGGGTCGCCGCCGAGGACGGCGGTCATGCCGGTCTCGGTGACGGCGGCGGCCTCGGCCATCGCGCGGCTGCGCTCCCGGACGAAGGTCAGCGCGTCGTGGGCGCCGAGCACACCGGCGCCGGCGGCGGCGGTGATCTCACCGACGCTGTGGCCGGCCACGGCGCCGACCAGGGAACGGGCGGCGGTCTCGTCGGGGAAGAGCGCGCGGGCGGTGACCAGGCCGGCGGCGACCAGCAGCGGCTGGGCGACGGCGGTGTCCTTGATCTCCTCCGCGGAAGCCTCCGTGCCGGCGTGCAGGAGGTCGAGTCCGGCGACCTCCGACCAGCCGCTCAGGCGGTCGGCGACACCGTCGACCTCCAGCCAGGGGCTGAGGAAACCGGGGGTCTGGGCACCCTGTCCAGGGGCGACGATTACGAGCACGGTTCAACCCTCTCTCGCCAGGCGCCCGGGGGCGGGTAGGCGACGGTAACGAAGAAAACCATCCGGGATTGTAAGTTCCCTACATCCTGGTCAGCCCTGCTCGCCGACGGACGTCAGTCGGCCGAGGGCCAGGGCGATCCGCAGCGTGAACGCCGATCGAACGTCCGATGGCGCGTAGCCCGTGACGTCGGTCACACGTCGGAGCCGGTAGCGCACCGTGTTCGGGTGGACGAAGAGCATCCGGGCGGCGCCCTCCAGCGAGGAGGCCTGCTCCAGGTAGACGCTCAGCGTCTCCAGCAGGGCCGAGCCCGCCTCGTCGAGCGGTGTGTAGATCTCCTCCACCAGCTGGCGGCGGGCCGCCTCGTCGCCGGCGAGCGCGCGTTCGGGCAGCAGGTCGTCGGCCAGCACCGGGCGGGGGGCGTCCGGCCAGGCGGCGCAGGCCCGCAGGCCGGCCGCGGCGGCGTGCGCCGAACGGGTGGCCGAGAGCAGGTCGGGCACGGTCGGGCCGACCACGACCGGGCCCGGCGCGAACTGGCCGATCAGCGCCCGGGCCGCGTGCACCGGCTCCTTGTCGCCGCCCACCACGACCACCAGGCGCTTGCCCAGGACGCCCGTCAGCACGTTCAGCTTGGCGTAGCGGGCGGCCCGGCGGATCGCCTCGACGACCAGCTCGCTGTCGCCGTCCGGGGCGCTGCCCATCACCACCCGGACCTGGCTCGGCTGGCCCCAGCCGAGCGCCGCGGCGCGCGAGAGCACTCCCTCGTCCGCATCGCCGGAGAGCAGCGAGTTGACGACCAGCGCCTCCAGCCGGGCGTCCCAGGCGCCGCGCGCCTCGGCCGCCTGGGCGTAGACCTGGGCGGTGGCGAAGGCGATCTCCCGGGCGTAGACCAGCACGGACTCGCGCATGTCCGCCTCGTCGCCGGGGGCGGCCACCTCCTCGATGGCCTCCTCCATCACCTCGATCGTGGTGCGGATCAGCTCGACGGTCTGGCGCAGCGTGATCGCCCTGGTCAGCTCGCGCGGGGCGGTGCCGAAGACGTCGGTGGAGATCGCCTGCGCGGCCTCCGGCTGGCGGTACCACTCGGTGAAGGCGGCGATGCCCGCCTGGGCGACCAGGCCGATCCAGGAGCGGTGCTCCGGCGGCATCCGCCGGTACCAGCCGAGCTGGTCGTCCATCCGCGCGATCGCGGCGCTGGCCAGCTTGCCCGAGGACTTCTCCAGCCGCTTGAGCGTCGCGGCCCGGCGCTCGGCGCGGTCCGCGGCGTTTCTGCGCTCCTGCGGGGTCAGGCGCGGCGCGGAGCGGCCGGGGCGGTGGCGGCCCGGTGCGGAGGCCGGGGCCTTCCCGCCCGGCGCGGGATTCTCGGTGGGGTCGCTGGTGGCGTCTGAGGAAGCGGCTGGCACAAGGACAAGACTGCCTCACGTGAGTCACTGCTCGTGCACACCCCCCGGCGGAGCGCCGCGGTGGCACCCGTCACACCGGTTACGGTGGGGCCGTGACCGACGCCCCCGCCCGCCCCCGCGCGGACCACCGCCGCACCGCCGAGCGCTACCTCTCCACCCCGGCCGAGGGCGTCGAGACCAGGCACGCGTTCTCCTTCTCGGGGCACTACGACCCGAAGAACACGCACTTCGGCGCGCTGCTCGCCTGCAACGAGGAACTCCTCGCGCCAGGGGCCGGGTTCGACGAGCACAAGCACCGGGACACCGAGATCCTCACCTGGGTCCTGGAGGGCGCGCTGGCGCACCGGGATTCGCACGGCCACAGCGGCGTCGTGCGCCCGGGGATGCTCCAGCACCTGAGCGCGGGCTCGGGCGTGACCCACACCGAGCGCAACGTCGGCGGTGCCGAGGGGCCGGTCCGGTTCGTCCAGATGTGGCTCCAGCCGGACGCGTTCGACGCGCCCCCGGCGTACGGGCTGCGCCGGGTGGAAGCGGCCGCGGGCGGGTTGACGCTGCTGGCCTCCGGGCTGGAGCGCGACGCCGGGGCGGACGTCCTGCGGCTGCGGCGCAGCGACGCCGCGCTCTGGCTGGCGACCGCGGGGCCGTGGCAGCCGCTGCCCCGACTGCCCTCCGCGGCTTGGCGCTACGCGCATCTGACGGCCGGCGCGCTGGGCTACCGGACGGTGCCGGGCCCGAAGGGCGAGGGGCGTTCGATGGTGCCGGGGGACAGCGTGCGGATCACCGGTGACGCGTTCGCGGACCCGTCGGCCGGTGAGACCGGCGCCGAACTCCTGCTGTGGGAGATGCACTCGCCGGTCTCGTACGGCTGACTCGGCCGGCCAGCCCCCGGCAGCCAGGCCAGTCCCGGCAGCCAGGCCAGTCCCGGCAGCTAGGCCAGCCCCGGCAGTTCGGCCAGCACCGCGTCGGACAGCTGCGGCCAGGCCTCGGCCGCCCAGGGGCCGAAGTCCCGGTCGGTGAGGGCGATGCAGGCGGCCCCGGCCGCCGGGTCGACCCACAGGAAGGTGCCGGACTGGCCGAAGTGGCCGAAGGTCGCGGGGGAGTTGGCGGTGCCCGTCCAGTGCGGGGTCTTGCCGTCGCGGATCTCGAAGCCGAGGCCCCAGTCGTTGGGGCGGCGGTGGCCGTAGCCGGGCAGCACGCCGCTGGTGCCGGGGAAGGCGACCTCGCGGGTGGCCCGGTGGACGGTGGACGGGTCGAGCAGCTTGGGGGACTGCAGCTCGGCGGCGAACCGGGTGAGGTCGGCGAGCGTGGACAGGCCGCCCGCGCCGGCCGGGGACTTGTGGGCGGTGTTGACCAGGGTGTCGTGCATGCCCAGCGGCTCGAACACCGCCTCGGCGGCGTAGCGCGAGAACTCGATCCCGGCGGCCGTGGCGAGGGCGTTCGCCAGCGCGTCGAAGCCGGCGTTGGAGTAGAGGCGGCGCTTGCCCGGCTCGCCGAACACCCGGTCCTCGTCGAAGCCGAGGCCGGAGGTGTGGGCGAGCAGGTGGCGGACGGTCGAACCGGGCGGGCCGGCCGGGTCGTCGAGCTCGAAGACTCCCTCCTCCACGGCGACCAGCGCGGCGTAGGAGGTGAGCAGCTTGGTCACCGACGCGAGCGGGAACAGGTGCTGCTGCGGTCCGTGCGAGCCCAGCACCGCTCCGTCCGAGCCCCGGACGACCGCCGCGGCGGCGTGGGGGACGGGCCAGTTCTCGATCATCCGCAAGCTCTCCATGGGCCCGACTCTAACGGGGCTCGAAAGCGGGTGGCGGGACCACCCGGTTGTGAGGCTTGCTTGGAGTGCACTCCAACTAGGTAGCGTCGTCGTCATCACGGCACAGGGGGTATCGGTCATGGCCACACTCGCACCCGTCGAGGTCGATCTGCGGAGCTGTTCCGAGGTGTTCGGCCGGCCGGTCGGCGATCCGGACCGGACTCCGCGGCACACCATCAGCGAGGTCTCGGCGGCCAGTGGACTGACCACGCACACCCTGCGCTGGTACGAGCGGATCGGCCTGCTCGACCCGGTCGACCGCGCGGTCGGCGGCCAGCGCCGCTACTGCGACGCCGACCTGCACCGGCTGGCCTTCCTCGGCCGGCTGCGGCTGACCGGCATGTCGGTGGCGGACATGCTCAGGTACGTCGACATGGCCCGCGAGGGCGAGCGGACGTACGAGGGCCGGCGGCAGCTGCTGGTGACGCAGCGCGAGGAGGTCCGGCAGCGGATCGCCGACCTCCAGGCCACTCTCGCCGTCCTCGACTACAAGATCGATCTCTACGCGGGGAAGATCGCCGACGCCGCCGGCGCACCCGTCCAGTGCCAGTACTACCGAGCAGAGGAAGAGCAGCGAGCATGACGCACCCCGCACTCCCCACCGCCCGACTCGGCGCCGACGGCCCGCTCGTCGGTGTCCAGGGCCTCGGCTGCATGGGCATGAGCGAGTTCTACGGCCCGACCGACACGACCGAGTCGCTGGCCACCCTGGACGCCGCCCTGGAGGCCGGCGTCACCCTGTTCGACACGGCCGACATGTACGGCTCCGGCCACAACGAGGAGCTGATCGGCCCGTTCGTCCGGGCCAACCGCGACCGGGTGGTGATCGCCACCAAGTTCGCCATCGAGCGCAGGGCGGAGGACCCGGGCTACCGGGCCGTCCGCAACGACCCCGAGTACATCCGGGCCGCGGTCGACGCCTCGCTGCGCCGGCTGGGTGTCGACGTCATCGACCTCTACTACATGCACCGCCGCGACCCGGCCGTGCCGCTCGCCGAATCCGTGGGCGCCATGGCCGAGTTGGTGCGGGCCGGCAAGGTGCGCCACCTCGGGCTCTCCGAGGTGACCGGGGCCGAGCTGCGCGAGGCGCACGCCGTCCACCCGATCGCCGCGGTGCAGTCCGAGTGGTCGGTGTTCTCCCGCGACGTCGAGCGCTCGGTGGTGCCGGCCGCGGCCGGGCTGGGCGTCGCGTTCGTGCCGTACTCGCCGCTCGGCCGGGGTTTCCTGACCGGCTCCTTCCAGGACGCCGAGCAGCTCCCGGCCGACGACTTCCGGCGCACCCAGCCGCGCTTCACCGGCGCCAACGCGAAGGCCAACGACGCCCTGCTGGAGCCGGTGCGGCGGATCGCGGCGGACCGCGGGGTGACGCCGGCCCAGGTCGCGCTGGCCTGGGTGCACCAGCGGGCGCAGGTGCACGGGCTCACCGTCGTGCCGATCCCCGGCACCCGCAAGCGCACCCGGCTCGCGGAGAACACCGCCGCCGCGACGCTGGAGCTCCGCCCCGCCGAACTGGCGCTGCTGGAGCCGGTGGCCGGCGAGGTGGCCGGGGATCGCTACCCGAGCATGGCGAACACGCAGGTCGAGCGCGAGTAACGGCCTTCGGGGCCGGGCGGGTTCGGCCCGGGGGCTGCTCCGGCTCCCCGGGCCGCTCGCGTACGGCGGGTCAACTCCCGGTAATCGAACGGGATTTCGTATCGAGCGGGCAATCTCCGGGTAAAGCCTGACAACGGCCGTCATGATTGCTGCGATTCTGCTGCCATGAAGGCCGACCGGCTGCTCTCGATCCTCCTGCTGCTGCAGACCCGCGGCCGGATGCCCGCCACGGAACTGGCGGAGCGCCTGGAGGTGTCCGTCCGCACCATCTACCGCGACGTGGAGTCGCTCGCCGCGGCCGGCGTCCCGGTGTTCACCGAGCGCGGCCGGCGCGGCGGCATCGGCCTGCTGCCCGGCCACCGCGCCGACGTCGGCGGGCTGACCGGGGACGAGGCCCGCGCGCTGCTCGTGCTGTCCGCGCGGGGCGCGCACGGCGAGCTCGCACTGGACGGGGCGCTCGGCTCGGCGCTGCGCAAGGTGATGGCGGCGCTGCCGGCGCCGGAGCCGCCCGCCGGCGGGCGCGGCGGCGAGCGCGTCCTGGTCGACCCGCCGCGCTGGCTGCCGAGCGGGGCCGGCGCCGCTGCCGGACCGGACCTGGGCGAGCTGCAGTACGCGGTCTTCGCCGACCGGCGGCTGCGCCTGCGCTACCGGCACGGCGGCACGCCGGTGCCGGTGGAGTACACCGTCGACCCGTACGGCCTGGTGAGCCGGGCCGCGCTCTGGTACCTGGTGGCCGACCTGAACGGCGAGCCCCGGCTGTTCCGGGCCGACCGGGTGCTGGCCGCCGAGACGGCCGAGGAGCCGGTGCGCCGCCGCCCCGGGGCGGGGCTCGGCGACGTGTGGGCGGGGCTGCGCGAGCACGTGGAGCGGCGGCCGAACGAGCTGCCGGTGCGGGTACGGGTGCGGCGCGGGCGGCTGGACCTGTTCGTCCGTGTCCACGGCGGGCGGGTCACCGCGCAGCCGCCGGAGGCGGGCGCCGGGCCGGCCGAGGAGTGGGTCGAGCTGGCGATGGCGTTCCCCACGCCGGCCGCCGTCCGCGCGCTGCTCGCCTTCGGCCCGGAGGCCGAGGTGCTGTCCCCGCCCGCCGCCCGTCGGGAACTGGCCCGGGCGGCGGCGGAGGCGCTGAGGCTCTACCAGGAGTAGGGCGTGCCTTTCGCCCCCGGCCTTGAGCTCCCTGCGGGGATCAGGAGCCGGACTGCGGCCGGAGGACGACGTCCTGGTAGTGGCCGAGCGAGATCGCCGCGAAGTTGTGCAGGCTGTCGGTGCCCTCGGTGAAGTAGCCGTTGTGGCCGGCCGCGCGGGCCGAGGAGATCTCCTCGGCGCCGAAGCCGGAGGACGTCGGGTCGGCGCCGTGGCCCAGACCGCCGACCTCCAGGTACGGGACGTTGCCGATCCAGTCGCTGGGGTTGCGGGTGGCCCACACCTTGACCCCGGTGCCGAGCTCGCTGGTGCTCTGCACGCCCATGCCGGGGCTGCCGAACACCATCATGTCGGTGACGCCGGAGGTGTCGGACGGCGAGGCCGCGGCGCGCGGGATCTCGGGGGCGGCGTCGCCGCAGACCACGGACCCGTAGGAGTGGCACAGCAGGGACGGCGGCGCGTCCGGGCGGGTGGTCTCCTTGAGCCCGGCGAGCAGGCGCTGCAGCCGGGGCGCGCCGATGTCGGCGAGGCGGGAGGTGACGGCGTCCGGGCCGAGGCCGGAAGGGGTGACGTAGCCGGTCCAGGCGATCACCGCGGTGCGGGTCTTCGGGGCCTGCTTGTGCTCCTCGGCGTACAGGGCGCGGGCCATGCCGGCGGGGGAGCGCAGCGGGTCGGCGGCCTGGTCGAAGTGGCCGAGGTCGGCGTCCGAGCCGGGCACCAGGACGGAGACCCGCTCGGCGTCGGCGAGGTCGCCCCACACCTCGGTGACCAGGCCGCGCCCGCGCGGGTCGAAGGCGAGGACCTGGCGGTCGCGGGAGAGCAGGTGCTCGACGTCGTTGGCGCGGGAGACGGCCAGTGCGCGGGCGTCGGAGTCGAGCTTGGGGTCGTTGGCGCGGGCGCGGGCGGCGTCGCGCTCCTCGGTGAGGGCGATCCGGTTGGCGCGGTAGCGCAGGTCGAGCGGGGCGCCGTCGAAGTTGCCGACGACCAGCGGGTACTGCCGGATCAGCCGGTCGAGCTCGGTGGGGGCCAGCGAGGCGAAGAACTCGGCGGCGGCGGCCGGGGTGGTGGTGGCCGGGTCGGGCAGGCCGCGGCCGAAGGAGTGGTCCTGGACCCAGGCGGCGCTGCCGGCCGGGGGCGTGCTGATCGCCAGCTGCTCGGTGGAGGCGGCGGCCGCGGCGGCCGAGGCGCCGGCGTCGGCGAGGACCGCGAAGCCCGCGAACGCCCCGATCAGTACACGCTTCCAGCGTCGACGGTTGCGCACCGCACCAACTCCCTTGGGCCCGTCACCATGTCCTGGGCGGGGCCCGAGGGGTGCGTCAGACTGCGAACTTCCCTCCGCAAGCGTAGAGGTCACGGGAGGGTGACGGACACGCCCAAACTGTGGGATGGATCACATGAACCGTGGGTGTCCGGGTCGCGTCTTCCCGTGGTTCGGGACGCCCCGCCGGGCCGGGGGCGCCGTCGTCCCGGGCGTCACCGCGCCCCCTCGTCGAACTCCCTGACGAGTCGCTTCGGCGCGGTGCGCCGCCAGGCCTCGGTGACCAGGTCGCGGAGCTCCTCGGGGTCGACGAGGTCCAGCCGGACGCTCACCCAGCCGTGCCGGCCGACGTAGGGGGCGGACGAGAACACCTCCGGCTCGGCGGCCAGGAGTTCGGCCTGGTCCTCGGGACTGGCCTTGACGGTGACCCGCTCGCCCTCGGGTGAGCCCATCGCGAAGATCCTGGCCCGCACCCGCAGCGTCTCGATCTCCCACGTCGGCTCCTGCGCGGCCTCCGGAAGGGCCAGGGCCATCGCGCGGAACTCGTCGAACGTCACCATGACGGCAGGTTAGAGCACGCCACCGACAACGCGCCCCCGGTGCGCGCCAAGGCGCTCCGGGGGCGTGTGGCGGCTGGGGCGGGCGGGTCACACCACGCCCAGCGCGTACGCGGTGAACAGGGCCGCACCGGCTCCGGCCACGGCCTTCCACGGGCGGGAGAGGGCCGTCCACGGCGCGTCGAACCGCCGGGCGAACCAACCGATCGCCACCAGTGCGGCCGCGAACAGCGGGAGCAGCGCCAGCCGGGCGGCCACCCAGACGAGGGAGTCCGGCGCGGTGGTCAGCCCGGGGACGGCGCCGAGGCCGGCGGCGCCGGGCACCGCCACGGCGAGCATCGCGGTCTGGTGCCAGCAGAAGACCGTCATCGCCGACAGGTTGACCACGACCACCGGCAGCCACAGCAGCGGACGGCGGGTCAGCAGCCGGCCCAGGCGCTCCCGCAGCAGCACCGCGGCGCCGCACTGCGCCGCCGCCAGGGCGAGCACCAGCAGGGACGGCGGGTGCGAGTTGGTCCGCTCGACGCCGGGCACGCCGACCATGCTCGCCGGGTAGTGGAACACCAGCAGCAGCGCGGCGAACAGCACGGCGCCGCCGCCCAGCAGGACCCGCGCGGCCCGGCGGTCGAGCCGGCCCCGCGCCCACAGCACGCCCAGCTGGTAGCCGAACAGCCAGCCCGGCAGGATGTTGACCAGCCCGACCCAGGACGGCACCGCCTCCGCCCACGGCCCGTACCGCAGTGCGTCCACCACGGCGACGACGGCCACCAGGAGCCCCGCCGACCACGCGCCGAGCCGGCGGGCGGCGGCCAGGCAGACCGAGGTGAGCGCGGTCACCCCCAGGTAGACGGCGATGTACCAGAGCGGCTGCACCACCAGCGTCGCGCCGGTGCGGACGGTGCCGGCCGGGACGCCGAGCCGGGGCAGCAGCGGGATCAGCACCGCCCACACCGCCGTCACGCCGAGCACCGGGCGCAGCAGCCGGACCGTCCGGGCGCGCAGCCAGCCCCCGTAGGTCGTGCCCCTGGCGCGGGCGCGGTCCAGCGAGCGGACCGAGGAGTAGCCGCCGACCAGGAAGAACACCCCGAGCATCTGCAGCACCCAGCTGACCGGGGCGAAGCCGCCGAGGGTGGAGAGCGGGCTGGCGTTGTGCAGGGTGCCGTCGGGGTCGCGGGTGAAGCCGCCGAGCATCCAGTGCCCGAGCGGGACGGCGAGCAGGGCGAGGGCGCGCAGGCCGTCGAGGGCGCGGTCGCGGTGCGCGGGGGTGCGGGCGTCGACCTCGTGGGCGGCGCGGCGCAGGGCGGTGAGCGGGTGGGCCATGGCGGTGCTCCTTCTCCGGTTGCGGCGGTCCGGGCTGGTCAGCGGCCCTGCGCGAGGGCGGCGTAGGCGGTGAGCGAGGCGGTGCCGGGGGCGAAGTAGCCGGTGTGGCCGTGCGAGCCGGTGGACGGCAGGGGGCGGGCGCCGAAGTCCGGGCCGGTCGGGTCGGCGCCGTGGCCGAGGCCGAACAGCGAGACGTTGGGCACCCGGCCGATCCAGTCGGAGTCGTTGCGGGTGGTGGCCCAGAGCGGGACGCGGGGGTCGAGGTCGGCGGCGGAGCCGACGCCCATGCCGGGCGAGCCGAGCACCACCACGCCGGAGGCCTGTGCGGGGCCCGGGTGGGCCAGGCCGCAGACGACCGAGCCGTAGCTGTGGCAGAAGACGGTGGCCGGGGCCTCGGGGCGGGTGCTGACGGCGAGCCCGTCGAGCAGCCGGGTCAGCCGGCCGGCGCCGGCGCGGGCCAGGTCCTCGGTGGCGGCGTCCACGCCGAGTCCGACCGGGGTGGTGTAGCCGGCCCAGGCGATGACGGCGGTCGTCCGGCCGGTGGCCTCGTACAGGGACCTCGCCATGCCGGCGGGGGTGCCGTACGGGTCGGCGGCGCGGTCGAAGTTCAGCAGGTCGATGTCGGAGCCGGGGACGACGACGGCGGTGCGACTCGCGCCGGCCAGGTCGCCGTAGACCTCGGCGACCTGGCCGCGGCCGCGCGGGTCGAAGGCGAGGACCTGCCGTCCGCCGTCGAGCAGGGTGCGGTAGCGCTCGGCGCGGGTGCGGGCGGCGGCCTGGTCCTGCGGGGTGAGCGCCGGGTCGGCGGCGCGGGCGGCCTCCCGGTCGCGCTCGGCGGCGAGGGCCAGGGCGTTGGCGTGGTAGCGGAGTCGGACGGGCGCGCCGTCCAGGTTGCCGACCACCAGCGGGTGCCGGGCGGCGAGGGCCTCGCCCTGGGCGGGCGTCAACCGGGCGAAGAACGCGGCGACTTCGGCCGGGTCGGTGGCGGCCGGGTCGGGCAGCCGGAGGCCGAGGGCGGTGTCGGCCGTCCACGCGGCGCTGCCGGGCGGCGGGCCGGTGACGGCCTGCTGCGTGTCGGCGGCCCAGCCGCCGGCGCCGAGTACCGCCGCGAGCGCGACCGTGGCGGCGGCGATCGCACGCCTGGCCCGAAACTTTCCCATCTTCCCGTGCTCCCTTGTCCGTTGCTCACTGGCGACGGAGAGGAAGGTAGGAACGGGAAGGCCCCGCGGACGTCACACCGCGGGGCCAAGTCGGGGGTGCTACCCCGGTACTACCTGCTACCCACCAGGGGTCACGAGCCCGGACTCGTAGGCGAGCACGACCGCCTGGGCGCGGTCGCGCAGGTCGAGCTTGGCGAGGATCCGGCCGATGTGCGTCTTGACCGTCTGCTCGGCCAGCACCAGGCGGCCGGCGATCTCCTGGTTGGACAGGCCGCGGGCGATCAGCTCCAGCACCTCGGTCTCGCGCGGGGTCAGGCCGTTGAGCCGCACCTTGGGGTCGCGCCGGCGGGCCGGGCGGGTGCGGGCGAAGTCCTCGATCAGCCGGCGCGTCACCGAGGGTGCGAGCAGCGCCTCCCCGGCCGCGACGACCCGCACGGCGGCGATCAGGTCGGCCGGCGGGGCGTCCTTCAGCAGGAAGCCGCTCGCCCCGGCGCGCAGCGCCTCGTACACGTAGTCGTCCACGTCGAAGGTGGTCAGCATCAGCACCTTGGGCCGGTGCGCGCCCGGCACGGCCGGGTCGAGCAGCCGGCGGGCCGCCTCCAGGCCGTCCATGCCGGGCATCCGGACGTCCATCAGGACGACGTCCGGGTGGGTGCGGCCGCTGACCTCCAGGGCCTGCGCGCCGTCCGCCGCGTCCCCCACCACGTCGATGTCGCTCTGGGCGTTCAGCAGTGCGGCGAAGCCGGCCCGCACCATGGCCTGGTCGTCGACGATGATCACGCGGATGGTCATGCGGGTGTCTCCCGGGCGGGGTCGAGGGGCAGGACGGCGGCCACCTTGAAGCCGCCGTCCGGCAGCGGGCCGGTGTCCAGCCTGCCATCCACGAGCCGGACGCGTTCGCGCATGCCGACCAGCCCCTGCCCGGTGCCCTCGGCCGTGGCCTCCAGCGACTCGCGGGGTTCGGGCGGCGGCGCGTTCACCACGGTGACCAGCAGCTCGGGGCCGTCGGCCGTGAGCGACACCCAGGTCCGCGCCCCGGGCGCGTGCCGGACGACGTTGGCCAGCGCCTCCTGGACGATCCGGTACGCGGAGAGGGCGACGGCCTGCGGCACCCGCTCCGCCAGCCCCGGATCCGCCGTCAGCTCGGCCGGCACCCCGGCCCGGCCCACCGTCTCGACCAGCTGGCCGAGTTGCTCCACGCCCGGCTGGGGCGCCGTCTCGGCCGCGCTCTCCTCGCTGCGCAACACCCCCAGCAGGCGCCGCATTTCGGCGAGCGACTCGCGGGCCGAGCCGGCGATCGCGGTGAACTCCTCGACGGCCTCGTCCGGGACACCGCCGATCCGGTACGGCGCGCTGGCCGCCTGCACCGCGATCACCGACATGTGGTGCGCCACCACGTCGTGCAGCTCGCGCGCGATCCGGGCGCGCTCCTCCAGCAGCGTGCGGCGCTCGCGCTCGGCCTCGCTGATGTGCTCCTGCTCGGTGAGCAGCCGGCGGGCCTCGGCGCGTTCCCGCAGGGCACCGCCGAGGACCAGGACCGCGCCGCTGAGGGCGATCGCCAGCAGGCTGTTGTCCCCGCCCCAGTCGCGCACCGCGCCGAGCACGGAGAACACGAGGCTCACGGCGGTGGTGGCCAGCCACACCGCGACCAGGGTGCGGCGCGCCTCGCGGAGGGCGAGCGGCACCATCAGCAGCAGGTACCCGACCAGGTTGGTGGCCGGCCAGGGGAAGACCGGCGCGGTCTTGGTGGCCGTGGCGAGCACCACCACGGCCGTGAGGAGGTCCGTCAGCCCGATCATCCACCAGGCGGGCAGCGGCCGGGCGGGCGCCAGGAGCAGCGGCGCGGTCTGCGCGACGGCGAGGGCCGCCGCGAGCCCGGTGTCGATGCCGTAGTCGTTGGCGAGCACGTTGATCGAGCTGGGCAGCAGCGCGGAGATCGCGGCCAGCGCGAGGACGTACGGCAGGTAGCGCAGCCAGGGCCGGCGTGACTGCGCCAGGAGCGGCGTGTGGTCGGTGGACGGGCTCAGCAGCGCGACGAACAGGGCGCGCGGGGACGGCCGGCGGGGTTTCCCGGTGGGCGGGGCGATCATCCGGCCAGCGTAGGGGCGGGTGGCGCGGTCGGCGTCGGACCGGGGACCGGATCGCGCCTAGTACTCCGGTATGACGCCGGCCATGACTCCGGCGTGACGCCGGGTGCTACGAGCGCCAGTGGCCGGCGAGGGCGGGGCCGAGCTGGTCGAAGTGGCGCTCGATCACGGCGATCATGCCCTCCGGGCCGGCCGGTTCCTGGTCGGCGGTCCAGGAGAGGTGGGCGGCGCGCAGCACGCTGCCGAAGACGGCGGCGAGGACGGTGGGGCGCAGGTCCAGGGCCGGGTCGAGGCCCTCGCGCTCGGCGATCACCTGGACCACGACCCGCTCCTGTTCGGTGACCCGGCGCAGGTGGGCGGCGAGCAGGGTGGGGGTCTCCTCGATCATCCGCATGAGTTCGAGGGCGCTGTGGATGGAGCCGAGGCCGGTGCGCTCGGCGCTCCCGAGGTCGCGCCAGGCCTTGACGATCGAGGCGCGCAGCGCCTGGAGCGGGGTCTCGGCGGCGGGGCGGTGGCGCAGGCACTCGATGAAGTAGTCCTCGGCGTCGGCCATGACGGCGAGCGCGACCTCGTCCTTGTTGGCGAAGTAGCGGAAGAAGGTGCGCTGGGAGACGTCGACGGCCGTGGCGATCTCGTCGACGGTGGTCCGCGCGAAGCCCTGGCCGAGGAAGAGGACGTGGGCGGCCTGGACGAGGGCGTCGCGGGTCTGCTGCTTCTTGCGCTCGCGCAGTCCGGGCACCCGCCCCGGCGGGGTGATCGGCGCGGGGCCGGTCGGGGCAGCGGGGTGGGGGGCGTGAGCGGCCATGGCAGGGCCTTCCGGGCGCGGGTGCGGTCGGGGTGGGAGGACAACCTTAGCGGCCTGACAAATGGCAGCACTGGCCAGAAGTCAGCCTTTGCCTATTGTCAGTGGCTGACATAATCTGCCGGAAGTGGCGCCCGTCGGGCCGGGTAGCTCGTGGGGACGGGTGGGCCGGGGCGCCACGACCACGTTCATTCGGCTTCGTTCGCCGCACACGCCCCGTGGAGGGCCCCAGATGAGCCAGTCCGTCGTCAACAACGCCAAGGCGGACGACCCGCCTCAGCGCTCGGCACAGCCGGGGGGTGGGATCAAGGGCCACCCGTGGCTGACCCTGCTGACCGTCGCGGTCGGCGTGATGATGGTCGCCCTGGACGGCACGATCGTCGCGATCGCCAACCCGGTCATCCAGGAGAAGCTGAAGGCCGCGCCGTCCGAGATCCAGTGGGTGACCAGCGGCTACCTGCTCGCGCTCGCGGTCTTCCTGATCACCGCCGGCAAGATCGGCGACCGCTTCGGGCACAAGACCACGTTCCTGGTCGGCGCGGTCGGCTTCGCCGCCACCTCGGCCGCGATCGGCTTCGCCGGCGACATCCGGACCGTGATCGCCTTCCGCGTCCTGCAGGGCCTGTTCGGCGCGCTGCTCCAGCCGGCCGCGCTCGGCCTGCTGCGCGGGGCCTTCCCGGCCGAGAAGCTCAACATGGCGATCGGCATCTGGGGCGGCGTGATCGGCGCCTCCACCGCGGCCGGCCCGATCGTCGGCGGCCTGCTGGTCGAGCACGTCAGCTGGGAGTCGGTGTTCTTCATCAACATCCCGGTCGGCCTGATCGCGCTCGTCCTCGGCCTGCTGGTGCTCCGGGACGTCCGCGCCGAGAACGCCGCCAAGTCCTTCGACGTGCCCGGCATCGTGCTGCTCTCGGTGGCGATGTTCGCCCTCGTCTTCGGCATCATCAAGGCCCCCGAGTGGGGCTGGGGCGACGCGTCCACGCTGCTGCTCCTCGGCGGCGCCGTCGTGCTGATGGTGCTGTTCGCGCTCTGGCAGGGCAGGGCCGGGGAGCCGCTGATCCCGCTCGGCCTGTTCCGCTCGGTGCCGCTGTCGGCGGGCACGCTGCTGATGGTGCTGATGGCCTTCGCGTTCTTCGGCGCGATCTTCTTCGTCACCTTCTACCTGCAGAACGTGCACGGGATGACGCCGGTCCAGGCGGGCGTCCACCTGCTGCCGATGACCGGCATGATGATCGTCGGCTCGCCGGTCGCCGGCATCGCGATCGGCAAGCTCGGCCCGCGCGTCCCGATCGTGGCCGGCATGCTGATCACCACCGCCGCGATGTTCGGCATGTCCACCCTGGACACCGGCTCCGGCACCGGCGTGATGTCGCTGTGGTTCGTCCTGATGGGCCTCGGCATCAGCCCGGTCATGGTCGGCGCCACCGAGGTGATCGTCGGCAACGCCCCGCTGGAGCTGTCCGGTGTGGCCGGTGGCCTCCAGCAGGCCGCGATGCAGGTCGGCGGCAGCCTCGGCACCGCCGTGCTGGGCGCGCTGATGGCCGCCAAGGTCGGTGACGTGCTGCCCGGCAACTGGGCCAAGGCCGGGCTGCCGCCGGTCGAGGGCCCGCAGGCCGAGGGCCTCAAGCAGGCCGCCCAGCTCGGCATCGCCCCGCCGGCCCCGCCCGGCACCCCGCAGCAGGTCGTGGACGGCATGGCCGGCGCGGTCCACCAGTCCTTCGTGAGCGGCATGTCGCTCGCCTTCGCGGTCGCCGCGGTGGTGGCCTTCGGCGCCGCCCTGCTCGGCCTGCTCACCCGCCGCGGCGCCAACGACGCGGGCCCGGCCGTGCACATCTGACCGCCGCGCGCCCGTACGGCGGCCCCGGACTCGGCGGAGTCCGGGGCCGTTCGCGCACCCGGCGCCGCCCCGGAAGGCCGAAGGGCCGGACCCCCTGCGGGAGTCCGGCCCTTCAGTGTCTACGGGCTGATCAGGCGTCGCCGCCGGCGGCGCCCGGGTCGGCCGCGGTCACGTCGAGCAGCTGGTAGCGGTCGACCGCCTCCTTCAGGGCGCTGCGGTCGATCTTGCCCTGCTTGGCGAGCTCGGTGAGCACCCCCAGGACGACCGACTGCGCGTCGATGTGGAAGAAGCGGCGGGCGGCGCCACGGGTGTCGGCGAAGCCGAAGCCGTCGGCACCCAGCGACTGCCACTGACCCGGCACCCAGCGCGAGATCTGGTCCGGCACCGCGCGCATCCAGTCGGACACGGCGACGAACGGACCCTCGGAGCCCTGGAGCTTCTGGGTGACGTACGGGACGCGCTGCTGCTCCTCGGGGTGCAGCAGGTTGAACTCCTCGGCCTCCACCGCGTCGCGGCGCAGTTCGT
This sequence comes from Kitasatospora sp. NPDC059747, assembly GCF_042732955.1. Classification (NCBI taxonomy): domain Bacteria; kingdom Bacillati; phylum Actinomycetota; class Actinomycetes; order Kitasatosporales; family Streptomycetaceae; genus Kitasatospora; species Kitasatospora sp. NPDC059747. The sequence goes on from NZ_JBHWGV010000022.1 coordinate 19,584, forward strand.
TCCAGGAGGTCGCGGACCAGACGTCGGCCTTGACGTTCCACTCCTCGGCGAGGATGCGCTGGGCCTCCAGGGCCCACGGCACCGCCACGCCGGAGGCGAGGATCTGGGCCGGGATCTGGCCGGCGGTGGCCGGCGCGTACTTGTGCAGACCCTTGAGGATGCCCTCGACGTCCACGTTCTCGGGCTCGGCCGGCATCTTGATCGGCTCGTTGTAGACGGTCATGTAGTAGAACACGTCCTCGCCGTGCGGGTGCTCGGCACTGGTGCCGTACATCCGGCGCAGACCGTCCTGGACGATGTGCGCGATCTCGAAGCCGTACGCCGGGTCGTACGCGACGACGCCGGGGTTGGTCGAGGCCAGCAGGTGCGAGTGGCCGTCGGCGTGCTGCAGGCCCTCGCCGGTCAGCGTGGTGCGGCCGGCGGTGGCGCCGATCACGAAGCCGCGGGCCAGCTGGTCGGCCATCTGCCAGAACTGGTCGCCGGTGCGCTGGAACCCGAACATCGAGTAGAAGACGTAGACCGGGATCAGCGGCTCGCCGTGGGTGGCGTAGGACGAGCCGGCGGCGATCAGCGAGGCGGTGCAGCCGGCCTCGGAGATGCCGTCGTGCAGCATCTGGCCGGTCGGCGACTCCTTGTAGGCGAGGAGCAGGTCGCGGTCGACCGACTCGTAGGTCTGGCCGAGCGGGTTGTAGATCTTCGCCGACGGGAAGAGCGAGTCCATGCCGAAGGTGCGGTACTCGTCGGGCGCGATCGGCACGAAGCGGTTGCCGATGCCCTTGTCCCGCATGAGGTCCTTGAGCACCCGGACGAACGCCATGGTGGTGGCGATGGTCTGGTTGCCGGACCCCTTCTTGACCGCCTTGTAGGCGTCGTCGCCGGGCAGTTCCAGCTTGCGCGGGCGCACCTTGCGGGTCGGCACGTAGCCGCCCAGCTCGCTGCGGCGGTCGTGCATGTACTGGATCTCTTCCGAGTCGCGGCCCGGGTGGTAGTAGGGCGGGTAGCCCTCGTCGAGCTGCTTGTCGGTGATCGGCAGGTGCAGCCGGTCGCGGAAGCGCTTCAGGTCCTCGACCGTCAGCTTCTTCATCTGGTGGGTGGCGTTGCGGCCCTCGAAGTTGGGGCCCAGCGTCCAGCCCTTGACCGTCTGGGCCAGGATGACCGTCGGCTGGCCCTGGTGCTCGCGGGCCGCCTTGAACGCCGCGTAGATCTTCTTGTGGTCGTGGCCGCCGCGACCCAGGTGCTGGATCTGCTGGTCGGTCATGCTCTCGACCATCTTGCGCAGGCGCAGGTCGGAGCCGAAGAAGTGCTCGCGGATGTACTGGCCGGTCTCGGTGGCGTAGGTCTGGAACTGGCCGTCCACCGTGGTGTTCAGCTTGTTGACCAGGACGCCGTCGCGGTCCTGCGCGAGCAGCGGGTCCCAGCTGCGGTCCCAGACCAGCTTGATCACGTTCCAGCCGGCGCCCCGGAACTGGGACTCCAGCTCCTGGATGATCTTGCCGTTGCCGCGGACCGGGCCGTCCAGGCGCTGCAGGTTGCAGTTGACCACGAAGGTCAGGTTGTCCAGGCCCTCGCGCGCGGCCAGGGACAGCTGGCCCAGCGACTCGGGCTCGTCCATCTCGCCGTCGCCGAGGAAGGCGTACACCTGCGAGTCGGAGGTGTCCTTGATGCCGCGGTGCTCCAGGTAGCGGTTCATCCGGGCCTGGTAGATCGCACCGAGGGGGCCGAGGCCCATCGAGACGGTCGGGAACTCCCAGAAGTCCGGCATCAGCCGCGGGTGCGGGTAGCTGGACAGGCCGTACGGGGCCTTCGACTTCTCCTGGCGGAACGCGTCGAGCTGCTGCTCGGTGAGTCGGTCCAGGAGGAAGGCGCGGGCGTAGATGCCGGGGGAGGCGTGGCCCTGGAAGAAGATCTGGTCGCCGGACTCGCCCTCGGCGTCCTTGCCACGGAAGAAGTAGTTGAAGCCGACGTCGTAGAGCGACGCGGAGGAGGCGAAGGTGGCGATGTGCCCGCCCACGCCGATGCCGGGACGCTGGGCACGGGAGACCATGACGGCCGCGTTCCAGCGGGTCGCGTTCAGGATCTTGCGCTCGATCTCCTCGTTGCCGGGGAAGAACGGCTCGTCCTTGGTCGCGATGGTGTTGACGTAGTCCGTGCTGCGCATCTCGGGCACGGCGACACGCTTCTCGCGGGCGCGCTCGATCAGGCGGAGCATCAGGTAACGGGCACGCTCGCGCCCCCGCTCGTCGATGGCCGCGTCAAGCGACTCCAGCCATTCCGCGGTCTCCTCGGGATCGAAGTCCGGGACCTGACTCGGAAGGCCGCCAATGATGATCGGGTTGCGATCGGATCCGGAAGCCACGCTGTTCCTTCACTGTCGGTCGAAACTGAGGTGTGTCGCGCCGCCTCCATCGTGCTACCGCGCTCGGAGATCCGTCATCTCTACCGATCGGTAACCGTTCCGCCTGGTGGGCGGGACGGTCTGGCGGTGAGCGGAACAGGCGTCTTCGCCTGCGTCGCGCACCCCCGGGTGTTACGAAAAGAGGTGGTCCGACCTGGTTTCCCGTCCGCCCGATGGCGGGCGGCCGGGGTGAGGGCCAACAGGAGACTCTACGCCCGCGCACGCGCGGACCCGAATGCCGTTCGCATCTCGGGCATGCGTACGGCCTGTGGGCCGGGACCACCCGAAGCATCCTTGTCCCATGCAGAGAAGGGCAAATCGGTGTGATTCCCGCCACCTCGACCGGCGTGTCCCGGTGCGACACGTCAACCTTTGGAGGGGATCGGGGGTCGGGTACTTGCGCGAACCGCCGCGCCCGTGTGGACTACGGCCACAGCCTCGGCATGGATGCCGAGCCGAATACTGGAGGTTATTCCCGTGAGCGCGACCGCGGACCCCGCGGACAAGTCCAACCCGGCGGCCCGTCTCAACTTCGAGGAGGGCCAGATCGTTCAGGAGCTGGGGTACGACGAAGACACTGACCAGGATCTCCGCGAGGGCATCGAGGAGATCACCGGGACGGATCTCGTCGACGAGGACTACGACGACGTCGCCGACGCCGTCCTGCTGTGGCACCGCGACGACGACGGGGACCTCACCGACGCCCTCGTCGACGCCCTGGAGTACCTGGCCGAGGGCGGCCTCATCTGGCTGCTGACGCCCAAGACCGGCCGCGACGGCCACATCGAGGCCTCGGACATCGCCGACGCGGCCAAGACCGCCGGCCTGTCGCAGACCAGCTCCATCGCCGTCGCCAAGGACTGGGCGGCCACCCGCCTGGCGACCAAGGCCGCCCCGAAGGCGGGCGGCAAGCGCTGACCGCGCACCGAGCCCCGGGCCGCTGAAGAGCCCCGGCCCGGGGGCGCCGCGGCGCACACCCACGCGGCGCCCCGGCGGGGGGGCGCCACGCGCGCCCCGCCCCCCCCCCCCCGCGCCGCTCACCCCCCCCGGCGGGCCCCCGGCCCAACCCCCCCGCGGGCCCCCGGCCGTTTTCCGTTCCGGTGTTCCGGTGCTCCGGTGCTCCAGTGCTCCGGCGCCGCTCGGCGTACCGGCTGCCAGGCGTTCCGGTGCCGCCCGGCCTCCGGAGTTCCGCCGCTGCGGCCGGACGCCGCGCCGGGGGAGGCGTTCGCCCAGGGCGAACGCCGTCGGCCGTCCGGCGGCCTGCCCTCACCCGTCCGGCCGAACGCACCCGAACGGATGCGAGGATGTTGGCTCGCCGCGCCCGCCGGGCGGCGCCCGCCCGTCAGAAAGGTCCCACCATGGCCATCGAGGTCGGCACCGGGGCTCCGGACTTCGAGCTCAGGACCCAGCACGGCGAGCTGATCGGGCTCTCGGACTTCCGGGGCGCCAAGGCCGTCGTCCTGGTCTTCTACCCGTTCGCCTTCACCGGGGTCTGCACCGGCGAGCTCGGCGCGATCCAGAAGGAACTGCCGCGGCTGCAGAACGACGCCGTCCAGGTGCTCGGGATCTCCGTCGACTCGCAGTTCTCCCAGCGCGTCTTCGCCGACCGGGAGGGCCTGGACTTCCCGCTGCTCGCCGACTTCTGGCCGCACGGCGAGGTCGCCCGCGCGTACGGCGTGTTCGACGAGGAGAAGGGCTGCGCCCTGCGCGGCACGTTCGTGATCGACAGCACCGGAACGGTCCGGTGGAGCGTCGTGAACGGCCTCCCGGACGCCCGGGACGAGCAGGAGTACCTGCGCGTCCTCGCCTCGCTCTGACGGGCGCGGCCCGGGCCTTCCACGGGTGCGTCGTGGGCCGGCGGGGGAACTTCGAACTACGCTCGGTCCGTTGATCGGGTGGGGCGCGGAGGCCGCCAGGCCGGCTCGTGCCCCGCACCGCACCACCGGGGGCGCGCCGCGCGTGCCTCCCGATTCTTGGAGGACACGTGGGAGTCAGCCTCAGCAAGGGCGGCAACGTCTCGCTCACCAAGGAGGCCCCCGGCCTCACGGCCGTCGTCGTCGGCCTGGGCTGGGACGTCCGGACCACCACCGGCACGGACTTCGACCTGGACGCCAGCGCCCTGCTCTGCAACGACCTCGGCAAGGTGTCCGGCGACGGCAACTTCGTCTTCTTCAACAACCTGCGCAGCCCGGACGGCTCGGTCGAGCACACCGGCGACAACCGCACGGGCGAGGGCGAGGGCGACGACGAGGCGATCAAGGTCAACCTGAGCACCGTCCCGGCCGACGTCCAGAAGATCGTCTTCCCGGTCTCGATCTACGACGCCGAGACCCGCTCGCAGAGCTTCGGCCAGGTGCGCAACGCGTTCATCCGGGTCGTCAACCAGGCCGACAACAAGGAACTCGCCCGCTACGACCTCTCCGAGGACGCCTCGACCGAGACCGCGATGGTCTTCGGCGAGCTGTACCGGGCCGGCGGCGAGTGGAAGTTCCGCGCCATCGGCCAGGGTTACGCCTCCGGCCTGCGCGGCATCGCCCAGGACTTCGGCGTCAACGTCTGATCCGCCGTTCGTCCGACGGGGCGTGCGGCGCCCCGACACCGCGTCACCCGGCCGGGGCGGCCGCGGACCCGAGGGTCCTCGGCCGCCCCGGCTTCGTGCTGTCCGCGGGCGCTGCGAGGATGTGAGTTCAGGAAGTTCAGGCGGCTCAAGGGGGCCGGCCGGGGCCTCGGGCGACTAAACCTGGAACGTCGCGCCGAACAACGCGCCCCGGGAGAAGGCAAGGGAGGAAGAACAGCCATGGTCGTCACACTCGCCAAGGGCGGGAACGTCTCGCTCAGCAAGGCCGCGCCCAATCTGACGCAGGTGCAGATCGGACTCGGCTGGTCCGCCCGCTCCACCACCGGCGCACCGTTCGACCTCGACGCGAGCGCGCTGATCTGCGGCGGGGGCCGGGTGCTGGGGGACGAGTACTTCGTCTTCTACAACAACCTCAGGAGCCCGGAGGGCTCCGTCGAACACCAGGGTGACAACCTCACCGGTGGCGACGACTCCGGCGACGACGAGATGGTCCTCGTCAACCTGGAACTGGTCCCGGCCCAGGCCGACAAGGTCGTCTTCGCGGTCTCGATCTACGAGGCCGAGGCGCGGCTGCAGAACTTCGGCCAGGTGCGCAACGCGTTCATCCGGGTCGTCGACTCCGTGGACGGCCGGGAGATCGCCCGCTACGACCTCTCCGAGGACGCGTCCAGCGAGACCGCGATGATCTTCGGCGAGCTGTACCGGTACGCGGGCGAGTGGAAGTTCCGCGCGGTGGGCCAGGGTTACGCCTCCGGCCTGCGCGGCATCGCCCTCGACTTCGGCGTCAACGTCCAGTAGGGGGTCGGTGGCAGCGGAGGACGGACCAAGCGCATCCATTCCATGATCACGAAACCGTCATGACGACGGAGGGCAGTGCGGAGGTGACCTGACCGGGCGGCGCCCGGTCGGGGCGTCTCGGGACGAGGCCGCACCTGGGCACGCCCGAAACATCCCGAAAGGTAACCAAGTCCCGTGTTCCTCCGCACTTTCGGCTGGTCGTTCGCGATCACCGCCGTCGGCCTGGCCGCGGCCGGTCTCTTCTGGGGGGCCAAGGGGTTCGGCATCGTGCTGATCCTCTCGATCCTGGAGATCTCCCTGTCGTTCGACAACGCGGTGGTCAACGCCACCGTGTTGAAGCGGATGAACCCGTACTGGCAGAAGATCTTCCTGACCGTCGGCGTCCTGATCGCCGTCTTCGGCATGCGCCTGGTCTTCCCGCTGCTGGTCGTCGGCCTCACCGCGAAGCTCAACCCCGCGACGGTCGTCGACCTCGCGCTGCACTCCGACAAGACGCACGACGGCCTCACCTACGGCCAGTACCTGGCGGCGGCCAACCCGGCCATCGCGGCCTTCGGCGGCGTCTTCCTGCTCATGATCTTCCTGGACTTTGTGTTCGAGGAGAAGGAGCACAACTGGCTGTCCTGGATCGAGCGCCCGCTGGAGAAGGTCGGCAAGCTGGACGCCCTGTCCTCGGTCGTCGCCCTGGTCGCGCTCGTGCTCTCGGCCCGCTTCTTCGCGGCCGAGCACGCCGAGACCGTCCTGCTCGCCGGCGTCCTCGGCCTCATCACCTACCTCGTGGTCGGCGGACTCTCGTCGATCTTCGAGTCGGGCCTGGAGGCCGAGGCCGAGCGCGAGGAGGAGGACGAGAAGGCGGGCAAGTCGCTGATCCAGGTGGGCGGCAAGGCCGCGTTCTTCCTCTTCCTCTACCTGGAGGTTCTGGACGCCTCGTTCTCCTTCGACGGCGTGGTCGGCGCGTTCGCCATCTCCAACGACATCTTCATGATCACGCTGGGCCTCGGCATCGGCGCGATGTACATCCGCTCGCTGACCGTCTTCCTGGTCCGCAAGGGCACCCTGGACGACTACGTCTACCTGGAGCACGGCGCGCACTACGCGATCGGCGCGCTGGCCGGCATCCTGCTGGTCGGCATCAGGTTCCACATCCCGGAGATCGTCACCGGCCTGATCGGTGTCGCCTTCATCGGGCTCGCGCTCGGCTCGTCGATCCTGCGCAACCGGCGCGAGGGCGACGGTGCGGGCGAGGAGAACGAGCTGGTGGGCGCGGACAAGTAGCCCGTCCGCTCCGCCCGTTGTACGCGAAAACGGCCGCCTCCCGGGAATCCGGGGGCGGCCGTTTCGCGTGTCGTGCGCGGGTGCTTAGCCCAGCTCGGCTCGGCTCAGCCCAGCTGCTGCTCGATGGCGCGCAGCTTGCGCTCCAGGGAGTCCAGCTTCGGCATCGACAGCGTGTCGTCGTCGGCCGTGAGGTCGATCGCCGAGCTGCGGCGGGCGGAGCCCGACGTGTCGAGGGCGGACGACGAGGAGGACGAGGACGAGTAGGCGGAGGAGGACGACGAGGACGAGTAGGCGGAGGAGGACGACGAGGACGAGTAGGACGAGGACGACGACGAGTAGGTCGTCGGCGACGAGTAGGAGGACGAGCCGACGGCGGCACGCGGGGTGCGGCCGGAGTCCAGGGCGCTGCGCGAGGAGGGCTCGAACAGGGAGCCCGTGGAGGCGGGGGAGGCGGTGTCCGACCCGGCGGCTAGGGCAGGCTCCGTAGCGGTCGGGCCGTCGCCGGCCGCCGTGAGCGCGGGCAGGTTGCGGCCGCCGCGGGTCCGCGACAGCACGCCGCCCTGGCGCCGGGAGAGCGCCTTCAGCTCGGCCCGCTCGCGGCGGTCGGCGGTGCGGGCGCGCACCTTGGCGTCCTGCTTCGCCTGGCGCTCCTCGCGCACCTCCTCGACCGCCTCGTCCAGGCTGCGGACGTTCTCCAGCAGCATCAGGGACCACGCCGCGTACGTCTCGCGCGGGGCGCGCAGCCAGCGCACGATCCGGATCTGCGGCAGCGGGCGCGGCACCAGGCCCTGCTCGCGCAGCGCGGCCTTGCGGGTCTGCTTCAGCGCCCGGTCGAACAGGATGGCCGCCGAGATCGACATGCCGGAGAAGAACTGCGGGGCGCCGGCGTGACCGAGGCCGCGCGGCGCGTGCACCCAGTTGAACCAGGCCGAGGCGATCGCGAAGACCCAGACCAGCAGCCGCGAGCCGAGCGCCGCGTCACCGTGGCTGGCCTCGCGGACGGCGAGCACCGAGCAGAACATCGCGGCGCCGTCCAGGCCGAACGGGACGAGGTACTCCCAGCCGTTCGACAGGCCCAGGTTCTCCTTGCCGAAGCCCACCAGGCCGTGGAAGGACAGCGCGGCCGCGACGCCGGCGCAGCAGAACAGCAGCGTGTAGGAGGAGATCCCGTAGATCATCTCCTTGCGGCGGCGCCGCTCCTCGCTGCGCTCCCACGAGTCGCCGGACTCGTCCTTCTTCGCGTTCTTGAATCGCAGCGTCGCCATGAGGATGGCGACGAACAGCAGGGCTGCGCCGCCGACGACGGTCCAGACCAGCTGTATGGAGGTCAGGTTCATTGCGGGTCGGGCCTCGGGTTTCCGCAGGGGACAGTTTCACGGGCGAGCGGGGCTGAGCGGTACGGGCGGTCAGGTCCGGTCGTACGGACCGGGTCTGACGGGCCGTCCGTCTCGTTCGTCGCCGCACGGTGTGCCCACCGCGCCCGCGCAGGGGCGGACGGGACACCTGTGCGGCTAGACGATATCGCGTCCGAAGGGGCGGCATGTTACGGGAGGGCGGCTTCCTCCCGCCAATCGGCCCTTCCGCGGACTTCGGTGAACGCGGGGCGGCCGGATCGGGTAGGGGAGGAGGAGGTCGGGGTATCCGACGGCCGGGCCGATGCCCGATCATGGAGCGGCGCACCGTCAGATCGCCTGGCGGGAGCAGGGGGAGGACTGGATGGTCTCGATCTGGGAGTACCTGCGCGGCGACCGGAGCTACACCTTCGACAACCCGGGCGGCCAGCACAAGGTCACCCTCACCAAGTCGGCCCCGCAGCACGCGATCACCGGCGCCGCGGCCACCACCGGCTACCTCTACGTCAACCTGCACTGGACCATGCGCTCCAGCGCCGGCCGCCCCAGCGGGCGGGAGACGCTCAAGCGCTTCTTCAGCCCGCGCATCTTCAGCCCGGTGGAGCCGGCGTCCCAGGTGAACGAACAGGTCAACGTCGACCTCGACCTGGCGTGCATGTACGAACTCACCGACGGCACCCGGGGCGTGGTGCAGCCGCTCGGCAACTTCTTCGGCGACCTGCGGGACCCGCCGTACATCAAGCTCAGCGGCGACGATCAGTACGGGGCGCCGTCGGGCGAGACGATGTACGTGAACCTGGAGAAGAAGGACAAGTTCAAGCGGCTGCTCATCTTCGTCTACATCTACGACGGCACCCCGGCCTTCGAGCAGTCCCACGCGGTGGTGACGATCGTGCCGCAGACCGGGCCGCGGATCGAGATCAAGCTGGAGGAGCGGACCCGGGCGGCGCGGTCCTGCGCGGTGGTGCTGATCGAGAACGCGGGGGACAACCAGCTGACGGTGCGCCGCGAGGTGCGGTACGTCAACGGGTTCCAGGCGGACATCGACCGGCTGTACGGGTTCGGGATGCAGTGGCAGCGCGGGTACAAGAACCAGGGCGACTAAGCGGGGGCGGCCGTGACGGCCCCGCCGGGCATTCTGCGGGCTCGGCGGGGCTTCGTTGTGCGGGTTTCGCTGGGTGGGGTTTTGCTGTGCGGGTTTCGCTCGGCGGGGTTTTGCACAGCGGGGTTTTGCTCAGCGGGGTTTTGCTCAGCGGGGCTGGAACTGCGGGCCCTGCGGGGGCAGCGCGAACTCCTCGGCCGGGGGCTGGTTCTGGGTCGTCGGCGCGGCCGGCGGCTGGGGTTGCCGGGGCGGCTGGGCCTGGGGCGGGTAGCCGTAGCCGCCGGGGTGCTGCTGGTGCGGGACCGGTGCCTGCGGCGGGTAGCCGTACCCGGTGCCGGGCTGGGGCGGCGGGTAGCCGTAGCCCTGGGCGGGCTGCTGCTGGGAGGCGTGTCCGGGCGGCGGCGGGTAGCCGTATCCCGTGCCGGGCTGCGGGGGCGGCGGGTAGCCGTAACCGGTGCCGGGCTGCGGGGCGGGGTGCGTGGGTGGCATCGGCGGGGGTGTGTTCGGCGCCGGCGAGCCGGGCGGCGGGGTCATCGTGGGCGGGTTCGCCGGCGGCGGGGGCGCGGCGGGGCCGGCCGTCGGTGCCGTGGCGGGCGGGGGCGGGGTGGCCGCGGCGGCGGATGCCGGGACGGCCGGGGCCAGCGTGAAGGTGCCGGGCTCGGGCCGGGCGGCCGCCGGGCCGGACGTCGGCAGCGGGGTGCTGCGCGGGTCGACGGCGTGGCCGGGGGCCTGGCCGGCGGCGGGCGGCGGGCCGGCCGGTGCGGCGGCGGCCTGCTGGACCGCCTGCTCGGCCTCGTCGTCGACGGTGATGCCGAAGTCGGTCGCGAGCCCGATCAGCCCGGCGCTGTAGCCCTGGCCGACCGCCCGGAACTTCCAGGTGCCCGAGCGCCGGTACAGCTCGCCCACGACCAGCGCGGTGACGGTGTCGGCGTCGGTGATCGCGAACTCGGCGATCGGGGGCCCGCTCTCGCCGGTCGAGGCGTCGAAGAGCAGCACGCGCAGCCCGGTCACCGTGCCGAAGGCGCCGCCCTCGGAGGAGCCCGCCAGCACCACCCGGTCGACGTCGGCGGTCAGCTTGGCGAGTTCGACCTCGACGGTGTCGGTGATCTCGGTGCCGTCCGGGGTCCGCTGCTTGGGCAGGTGGCGCACCAGGCCGGAGGGGTGCCGCGGCTGGTTGTAGAAGACGAAGTCGGCATCCGAACGGACCCTGCCGTCGGTGCCGAGCAGCAGCGCGGACGCGTCCACGTCCGGCGCACCGGGCGTGGCGCTCCAGCGCAGCACGGCGCGGACCGCCGCCGCCGGCAGTGCGATGTTGGCGCCCTTGGCCATCACGTGCGTCATAGCCGACCATCCTGCCTGTTCGCCACCCCTTCGGACAACGTGACCGAAGCAGCCGGGATCGCGCCGGATTTTGCCAAGCCTTGCGTTTGGCCGCCCGTTCCCTGGTGCGATCTGGGCCGGGTCAAGTGGACGATAGCCTTCCGGTGGCCGTGCGGAGCAGGGTGCGGGACCGGTCGTCTTCGGCCGGAAGTCGCCCCCCGGCGCGCGGTGCGTCCGACGGCCGGGCGCACCGGGCGCCCCGGACGGGACGGTACCGGCGGTGCACACGGACGGGTGATCGGGAACCACCGCGACGGGCGGACCGGTTAACTCTCGTGTCGTCCCGCGCCGCCGCGCGCCGCTTCGCACCCCGGAAACGTGCCGGCGGGCGTCGAAACCCCTGAGGAGAGCACCTTGCGCCATTTCGGCCACCTCGCCGACGACGTACGCGGCCGGCTCTTCCTCGAACCGCCCCGGCCGTTCTCCGCCGACGGCGACCCGGCGCTGCTCGCCACCGCCCTCGGCGGGACCCTCTACAGCCCCGCGACGCGGCCCGCCCTGGCCGCCGACATCCGCAAACAGGCTGCTCGGGGGGTGGTCTCGATGGTCCTCTGCCTGGAGGACGCCATCGCCGACCACGAGGTGGACGCGGGGGAACGCAACCTCGTCGAGCAGTTGGGTGACCTGGTCAGGGATTTCACCGACTGCGCACAGTCCCATCCCCTGCTCTTCATCAGAGTTCGCACCCCCTCCCAGATCGTCGATCTCACCCGGCGGCTCGGCGCCGCCGTCGGACTGCTCAGCGGCTTCGTCCTGCCCAAGTTCACCGAGCACGCCGGCGGTGCGTACCTGGCCGCGCTCGCCGAGGCCGAGCACGCCTGCGGGCGGCGGCTGTTCGCGATGCCCGTCCTGGAGTCGCCCGAGCTGGCCCACCTGGAGACCCGGCGCACCCAGCTGTTCGGCATCGCCCGCCTCCTCGCCGAGCACCGCGACCGCGTGCTCGCCGTCCGTCTCGGCGTCACCGACCTCTGCTCCGCGTACGGCCTGCGGCGCTCGCCCGACCTCACCGCGTACGACGTCGCGCTGGTGGCCGGGGTGATCGGCGACGTCGTCAACGTCCTCGGGCGGGCGGACGGCACCGGGCACACGATCACGGGCCCGGTCTGGGAGTACTTCCCGCACCAGGAGCGGATGTTCCGCCCGCAGTTGCGGCGCACCCCGTTCACGTCGTTCACGTCCGGCTCCCGCCAGGCGTCCGGCGCGGGCGAGGGGGTCCGGCGGCGGATCATCGAGCACGACCTGGACGGGCTGATCCGGGAGATCCAACTCGACCGCGCCAACGGACTGTTGGGCAAGACCTGCATCCACCCCAGCCACGTGCCCGCGGTGCACGCGCTCTCCGTCGTCACGCACGAGGAGTACTGCGACGCCCAGGACGTCCTCCGGCAGGAGCGCGGCGGCGGCGGGGTGCTGCGTTCGGCGTACACCAACAAGATGAACGAGGCCCGGCCGCACCGGACCTGGGCGGAGCGGGTGCTGCTGCGCGCCGAGGTGTTCGGCGTGGCGCGGGAGGACGTGGGCTTCGCGGAGTTGCTGGTGAGCACCTTGGACGGGTGAGCGCCTCGTGGACTCGCGAAGAACATGCCGTCGTGCCAGTCGTACCAGTGGAAGCGGGACCGCAGTGACAGCACAGCGAACGTGGACCGGCCGTTGGGTCGCCGAGCGGGCCGGGGTCGGCCTGGTCGGCTCCGACCACCTCCCCGACCTCGTCGGCCTCGCCCTCCGCGAGAACCGCAAACGCGCCCACCTGCTGGTCTCCACCGTGCTCGGCAAGCACGTGCCGCAGCGCCCCTCCGTCGTCCACGGCGCCGGGCTCGACCTCGGCCTGCGGGTCCGCGCGCTGCTCGGCGCCGAGGCCGCCGCGCGCGCCGTCGTCCTCGGGTACGCGGAGACCGCGACGGCGCTCGGCCACAGCGTCGCCGACGGGCTCGACGCGCCCTGCCTCCACTCCACCCGGCGCCCCGTGCCCGGCGTGCGACCGCTCGGCGGCTTCGCGGAGGAGCACTCGCACGCGACCGCGCACCTGCTGCTCCCGGCCGACCCCCGACTCCTCGCCGGTGACGGTCCCCTGGTGCTCGTCGACGACGAGCTCTCGACCGGCACGACCGTCCTCAGCACCATCCGCGAACTGCACGCGCGCCACCCGCGCTCCCACTACGTCCTCGTCGCCCTGGTCGACCTGCGCACCGAGGCGGACCGCCACCGGCTCGCCGACTTCGCCGCCGAACTCGGCGTCCGCCTGGACCTGGTGGCCACCGCCAGCGGCGCCGTCCGGCTGCCCGGGGACATACTCGACCGCGCCGAACGCCTGATAGCCGACGTCGGTCCGGCGCCTGAACTCCCGCCCGCCGCCGCGCCCGCCCCGCTCGTCCGCGTCCCCCTCGACTGGCCGACCGCCCTCCCGGACGGCGGGCGGCACGGCTTCACCCCCGCGGACCGCGCCCGCCTCGACGCCGCCCTGCCCCGCCTGGCCGGGCAGCTGGCCGACGCCCTCGGTGGTGGTCTCGGGGGCAGTCTCGGTGGTGGTCTCGGGGACGGTGACGGTGACGGTGGTGGTGGCGGTCTCGTCGGCGAACTCCCTGACCGGATCCTGGTGTTGGGCTTCGAGGAGCTGATGTACGCGCCGCTGCGGCTGGCCGGTGCCCTCGCCGACCGGCTGGGAGGGGATCGCGTGCGGTACTCGACCACGACCCGCTCGCCCGTCCTCGCCGTCGACGACCCCGGCTACGCCATCCGCACCCGCCTCGCCTTCCCCGCCCACGACGACCCGCAGGACGACGCCCCGCGCGAGCGCTACGCCTACAACGTCGCCCCGGGCGCCGACCCCGACCGCCGCTTCGACGCCGTCGTGCTGGTCGTCGACGACGTCGCCGACACGGCCGCGCTGGCCGAGGGCGAGCGCGCGCTGCTCACGCAGCTGCGGCAGGTCACCGACCGGGTGGTGCTCGCGGTGCTGCCGTCGTATCGACCGGAGGCTCCCGTGCATCCGTCACTCCCGTTCCCGGAGCCGTCGGCCTTCCCGGAGCCGCTGGCCTTCCCGGAGCCGCTGGCGTTCCCGCAGCCGTTGGCCTTCCCGCAGCCGTTGAGGGGGCCGGGGTTCTCCTCCTACCGCCCCGACGAAGTCGCCTGGCTGCTCAAGGACCTCTCCGGTGTCCCGCTCGAAGCCCCCACCGAGGAGCGCGAGGAGGCCGTCCAGCACGGCGGTGCTCACTACGCAGAGTCGCTCCCGGTCGAGTACCGGCCGAGCCCCGAGTACCAGGAGCTGTACCACCAGGCGCTGCGCGCCTCCGCCCGCCGCATGGCCGTCGCCGTCGGTACCGTCGCCGAGACGCTGCTGCGCGAGCGCGGCCGGGGTCTGGTGCTCGCGTCGCTGGCGCGGGCCGGGACGCCCGTCGGCATCCTGGTGCGCCGCTGGCTCGCCTTCGCGCACGGGTTCGACGCGCCGCACTACGCCGTCTCGATCGTCCGCGGCCGCGGCCTCGACCCCGTCGCGCTGCGCTACCTCGCGGCCCACCACCACGCCTCCGGCGTCGTGTTCGTCGACGGCTGGACGGGCAAGGGCGCGATCACCCGCGAACTCGCCGCCGCCCTGGCCGGCACCTCCTTCGACCCCGGCCTCGCCGTGCTCGCCGACCCCGGCCGCTGCGTGCGCACCTACGGCACCCGGGACGACTTCCTGATCCCCTCCGCCTGCCTCAACTCCACGGTGTCCGGGCTGGTTTCGCGCACCGTCCTGCGCGGCGACCTGATCGGCCCGGACGACTTCCACGGCGCCAAGCACTACACCGAGCTGGCCGACGGGGACGTCTCCGCCGCCTTCCTCGACACCGTGGCCGGCCACTTCGCGGCCGTCCGGGACGAGGTCGCGCTCGCCGCCGGCCGGCTCGCCACCGACCCCGACCGCACGCCCGACTGGGCCGGCTGGGCCGCCGTCGAGCGGATCGCCGCGGAGTACGGCATCGGCAGCGTGAACCTCGTCAAGCCCGGCGTCGGCGAGACCACCCGGGTGCTGCTGCGCCGCGTCCCCTGGCGGGTGCTCGCCCGGCGCGGCGCCGGCGCCGACCTCGACCACGTGCGGCTGCTCGCCGCGCAGCGCGGGGTGCCGGTGGAGGAGGTCGACGACTTGCCGTACACGTGCGTCGGCCTCATCCACCCGCGCTACAGTCGGGGAGCAACCGGGGCTTCCGGTACGGCCGTTGTGGGGGAGGCCTGATGCCCGCCCGACTCTCCTCGCTGGTCGTCAGCGACCTCGACCGCACCCTCGTCTACTCGAACCAGGCCCTCGCCCTGACCGCCCCCGACCGGCACGCCCCGCGGCTGCTGTCGGTCGAGGTGTACGAGGGCAGGGCGCACTCATTCGTCACCGAACGGGCCGCGGCGCTGCTCGCCGAACTCGCCCGGGAGGCCTGGTTCGTCCCGGCGACCACCCGGACCGTCGAGCAGTACGAACGGGTCAACCTGCCGGGCCCGCAGCAGGGTTGGACCCCCGCGTACGCGATCTGCGCCAACGGCGGGCAACTGCTCGTCGACGGCGTGCCGGACGGCGACTGGCGGGCGGAGATCACCGGCCGGGTCGCCGCCGCCTCGGCGCCGCTCGCCGAGGTCGTCGACCGCCTGGCGTTGGGGGCCGACCAGGAGTGGGTCCACCGGCGGCGCGTCGCCGACGGGTCGTTCGTCTACTGCGTCGTCGAGCGGGCGCGGATGCCGGCGGGCTGGCTCGACGACCTGGCCGGCTGGTGCGCCGAACGCGGCTGGACCGTCTCGCTCCAGGGGCGCAAGGTGTACGCCGTCCCGGCGGGGCTGACGAAGAGCGCCGCCCTGGCCGAGGTGGTCCGGCGCACCGGCGCCGGCACCGTCCTCGCCGCCGGGGACTCCCTGCTCGACGCCGACCTGCTGCTCGCCGCCGACGCCGCCTGGCGCCCCGGGCACGGCGAACTCGCCGACCGCGGCTGGACGGCCCCCGGCGTCACCGCCCTGGCGGAGACGGGGGTGGCGGCGGGGGAGGAGATCGTCCGTCGGTTCCTGGCGGGGGTGCGGGGAGCCCTTTAGGGCGCGTTCAGTGGGGCGTTCAGTGGGGCGTTCAGTGGGGCGTTCGGCGGGCTGTTCGGCGGGGTGTCCGGCGGGGTGTTCAGCCGCAGCAACCCCCGCCGCAGCAGCCGCCCCCGCCGGAGGGGGCGGACTGCGGTGCGCTGCTGCCGGCGCCGCCCGTGACGGCGACGGCGGACAGCAGCTTCACGGTGTCCTCGTGGCCCTGCGGGCAGACGGCGGGGTCGTTGGCCTGCGCCATCGTGCGGCGCAGTTCGAACGTGGCGCCGCAGGAGCGGCAGCGGAAGTCGTAGCGTGGCATACCCGCAGGGTACCGACGAGCGGGCCGGTCGGGTGGCTCGGCGGTGCGATCCGAGGCCGCCTCGGCTCAGCGGTGGATCCGAGGCCGCCTCGGCTCGGCGGTGGATCCCTGGTCGCCGCGGATCAGCGATGGGAGCCGAGGTCGCCGCGGATCAGCTCGATCACCCGGGCCGCGGTGTCCCGGGCCGCCGCCAGTTCGGTCAGGAAGAGCCAGTAGTCCGGGTGCCGGCCGCCCTCCTCCAGCGTCGCGAGCGCCCGGTCGATCCGCGCGACCGCCTCGTCCAGCGGCGCGGCGTGCCGCGGGTCCGGCGCGTGCCGGCCGGCCATCGCGAGCCGCTGCGCGTCCCGGACGGCGAAGCGGGCCCGCTCGACCTCCCGGCTCGGGTCGTGCTGCACCTCGTTCAGCTGCCGCAGCCGCTCGTTGACCGCGGCGACCGAGCCGTCCGCGGTGTCCAGCAGGGCGCGCACCGTACCGATCGCGCCGGTCGCGTCCGCCCAGCGCTGCTCGTCGCGCGCCCGCGCCGCCTCCGCCAGCTTCCCCTCCGCCGACCGGCCGGCCTCCGCCACCTGCTCCGGCACCCGCTGCAGGTCCTGCCAGCAGGCCGTGCTGAACCGGCGGCGCAGCTCGCTCAGCGCGGGCCCGACCGTCTCGGCCTTGGTCTCCAGCGCCTGGACGCGGGTCCGCAGGCTGGACAGCCGGCGGTCGATCTCCCGCGCGCGCTCGGGCAGCTGCGCGGCGTCGGCCGTGATCGCCCCCGCCTGCTGCGCGACGGTCTCCGCCCGCTGCAGCGTCGCCGCCACGCCGTGCCGGGCGGCGCCCTCGTTCAGCCGGCCCAGTTCCGGTGCCAGCTCGGCCAGCCGGGCCGCCAGGTCGTCCGCCCGCAGGCCCGCGGCGCGTGCGGCGTCCAGCGCGTTGCTCGCCGCGAGCAGCGCGCGCTTCGCCTGCTCGACCGCCGGGGTGACCCGCATCAACTGCTGCTCGGCGTGCTGGAGCACCGGCTGGAGACGCTGCAGGAAGTCGTTCAGCTCGGCCCGCGCGGAGCCCAGCTGGCCCCGCACGTCCTCCAGGACGCGCCGGGCCCGGGCCGCCGCGCCGGCGTCCAGCGTCTCGTCGTCCAGGTCGTACGCGTCCAGCGCGGCCAGGTAGTTCACGGTGACCTGGTCGACCCGGCCGGAGATCGCGTCGAAGTCCGCCTGCGTCCGCTGCGAGGTCGCGGCGTTCCCGGCGGCCCTGACGGTCTCCACCGCCAGCTGCACCTCGCGCTGCGTCGAGTCCAGCTCGTAGAACGCCTCCTGCGCGGCGTCCCGCGCCGCGCGGGCGTCCGCCCGCACGCCGTCGCCACCGCGCCGCCCCCACCAGCCGCCGCCACCGCCGGCCGACGCCAGCCCGACCGCGCCCAGCGCACCGGCCAGCACCACCGGCAGCACCAGCGCCTCGGCCAGCCCGCTCCCCGCCCGACGCCGTCCCACCGACACTGCGCGCTCCCTGCTCCGACCGCTGATCCGCCCGCCATTGTCCCCGATCACCCCACCCCACCGGCACCCCCACCCACCCCACTCCCCGCCCACCCGCACCACACCACCCCCGACGACCAGGTACCCTAGGCAGTCGTCGTGCCCCCACCGGGCCGCGACGGGGGGCGCGTAGCTCAGTGGTAGAGCGCTGCTCTTACAAAGCAGATGTCGGCGGTTCGAAACCGTCCGCGCCCACCAGTTGTCTCGAAGGGCCGGTTCAGGAGTCATTCCTGGGCCGGCCCTTCGGCGTTGTGGGGTGTGGTGGTGAGGGGCTCATTTTGGTCCGTCGGGTGGGGGTGCTGTGGGTGGCGGGGGGTGTTGGGGCGGGTGAGGATCGGGGGGTGGATGAGTCGCGGGCGGCGTTGTCGGCGCGGTTGAACTGGTTGCGGGCCGCGGTGCTCGGGGCCAATGACGGGGTGGTGTCGACCGCGGGGATCGTGACGGGTGTCGCGGGGGCGGCGGGGTCGCGGACGGCGTTGCTGGCGGCGGGGGTCGCTGGGCTGCTCGCGGGGGCGATGTCGATGGCGGCCGGTGAGTACGTCTCGGTCAGCACCCAACGGGACACCGAGCGGGCCGCGTTGGCGAAGGAGCGGCGGGAGCTGGCGGAGGATCCGGAGGGGGAGCTCGACGAGCTGACGGACTACTACCGGGGGAGCGGGCTGACGGACGGGCTCGCCCGTGAGGTGGCGGTGGCGCTGACCGAGCGGGACGCCCTCGCCGCGCACGCGCAGACCGAGCTCGGCATCGACCCGCAGGTGCTGACCGATCCCTGGCAGGCGGCGCTGGCGAGTGCCGCCGCGTTCACCCTCGGGGCGCTGGTCCCGTTGCTGGCGGTGCTGTTGCCGCCGGAGTCGTGGCGGCTGCCGGTGACGGTGGCGGCGGTGGTGGCGGCGCTGACGCTGTCCGGGTGGACGAGCGCCCGGCTCGGCGGGGCGGGTCCGGTGCGTGCGGTGCTGCGCAACGTCGCGGGCGGGCTGCTGGCGATGGCGGTGACGTACAGCGGGGGCGTGTTGCTGGACCGCTTCACCGGGTGAGCGTGCCGGAGCTTCCGGAGGCGGCCCGCCACGGCCTGTGTTTGTGTGGCAGCAAACCGCTTGGGAGAGGTGAGCCGTCGTGACCATGCCCCCGTTCGGATCCAGCGATCCGTTCTCCGACCTGCTCAGCCGGTTCTTCGGGATGAGTCCGCTGGCCTCCCCGCCCGCCGTTCAGCGGGTGCCGATCGGCCGGTTGCTGAGCGAGTCGTCGCAGGAGCTGCTGGCGATGGCGGCGCACCGCGCGGCGGAGGACGGGAGCAGCGACCTCGACACCGCGCACCTGGCCTGGGCGGCCACCCGGGTGGAGCCCTCGCGCCGGATGCTGGAGCGGGCGGGCATCGATCCGGACGAGCTGTCCGCGGACCTGGAGCAGGTGCTGCCGTCCGGCCCCGTGCCGGCGGTGGACGGGCAGCCGGCACTCACGCCCTCGGCCAAGCGCGCGCTGCTCGCGGCGCACGCCCGTTCGCAGGCGGCGGGGGCGTCGTACATCGGTCCGGAGCACATCCTCGGCGCCTTGCTGGACCAGGAGCGCTCGGGCGCGGGGGCGGCGCTGCGCAACGCGGCGCCCTCGCAGGAGGCGCTGAAGACGGTGCTGGACGGGCGGGGCGTCGGCGGGGAGCGCAGCAGTACGGGCGCGCACCCGAGCGGGACGCCGACGCTCGACGAGTACGGGCGGGACCTCACCGAGGAGGCCCGTTCGGGCCGGCTGGACCCGGTGGTCGGGCGGGCCGAGGAGATCGAGCAGACCGTCGAGATCCTGTCCCGCCGCACCAAGAACAACCCGGTGCTGATCGGCGAGCCGGGCGTCGGCAAGACGGCGATCGTGGAGGGGCTGGCGCAGCGGATCGTCTCGGGGGACGTGCCGCAGAGCCTCAGGGACAAGCGCGTGGTCACCCTGGACCTGACCGCGCTGGTGGCGGGCTCGAAGTACCGGGGCGAGTTCGAGGAGCGGCTGAAGAACGTGATCGACGAGGTCACGGCGGCCGAGAAGAGCGTGGTCCTGTTCCTGGACGAGCTGCACACGGTGGTCGGCGCGGGCGGTGGCGGCGAGGGTTCGATGGACGCCGGCAACATCCTCAAACCGGCCCTCGCGCGCGGCGAGTTGAGCGTGGTCGGGGCGACGACGCTGGACGAGTACCGCAAGCACGTGGAGAAGGACGCCGCGCTGGAGCGCCGCTTCCAGCCCGTGCTGGTGCCGGAGCCGAGCGTCGAGGAGACCGTGGAGATCCTCCGGGGGCTGCGCGACGCGTACGAGGCGCACCACCAGGTGCGGTTCGGCGACGATGCGCTGGACGCGGCGGCGACGCTCTCGGACCGGTACGTCAGTGACCGCTTCCTGCCTGACAAGGCGATCGACCTGCTGGACCAGGCGGGCGCGCGCGTGCGGTTGCGCAGCCTGTCCGGTTCGACCGCGGCGACCTCGGTGCAGGACCGGATCACCAAGCTCAAGCGGGAGTTGGAGGAGGCCGTCGCGGACGAGGAGTTCGTGCGGGCCGCCAACCTGAAGACCGAACTGCGGCAGACCGAGGACGAGCTGGCGGCGGTCGCCGAGTCCCGTGAGGAGGTCGTCGCGGTCACCGCGGACGACATCGCGCAGGTGCTCTCCTCCCGGACCGGCATCCCGGTGGCGGAGCTGAACGCGACCGAGCGGGAGCGGCTGCTCAAGCTGGAGGAGCACCTGCACGAGAGGGTGATCGGCCAGGACGAGGCGGTCACCGCGGTGTCCCAGGCGGTGCGCCGCGGCCGGGCCGGGATGGGCGACCCCGAGCGGCCGACCGGCTCCTTCCTCTTCCTCGGGCCGACCGGCGTCGGCAAGACGGAGCTCGCGAAGGCGCTGGCGGCGCTGCTGTTCGGCGACCCGGACCGGATGGTCCGCTTCGACATGAGCGAGTTCCAGGAGAAGCACACCGTCTCCCGGCTGGTCGGCTCGCCGCCCGGGTACGTCGGCTACGACGAGGCCGGGCAGCTCACCGAGGCGGTGCGCCGCAAGCCGTACAGCGTGCTGCTGTTCGACGAGGTGGAGAAGGCGCACCCGGACGTCTTCAACCTGCTGCTCCAGGTGCTGGACGACGGGCGGCTGACCGACTCCCAGGGGCGTACGGTCGACTTCCGCAACACCGTGGTGATCATGACGAGCAACATCGGTTCGCAGCGGATCCTCGACCACGCGGGGAACGTCGACGAGATCCGTGACGACCTCATGCGGGACCTCCGCCTGCACTTCCGGCCGGAGTTCCTCAACCGGATCGACGAGGTGATCGTCTTCCACGCGCTCACGCGCAAGGACCTGTTGTCCGTCGTCGACCTGCTGCTGGAGCGCAGCCGGCGCCGGCTGAAGGCGCAGGACGTGCGGCTGGAGGTGACCGGGGCGGCCAAGGAGTTCCTGGTCAACCGGGGGTACCAGCCGGAGTTCGGGGCCCGGCCGCTGCGCCGGACGATCCAGTCGGAGCTGGACAACCGGGTGTCGAACCTGCTGCTGGACGGCACCGTGCGGGAGGGGGACACGCTGATCGCGGAC
Organism: Kitasatospora sp. NPDC059747; assembly: GCF_042732955.1. Lineage (NCBI taxonomy): Bacteria > Bacillati > Actinomycetota > Actinomycetes > Kitasatosporales > Streptomycetaceae > Kitasatospora > Kitasatospora sp. NPDC059747. The sequence continues at coordinate 40,877 of NZ_JBHWGV010000022.1, forward strand.
GTGGGGGAGGGCGGTCTGGTGGTCACACTGGCGCGGCCGGAGCCGTCGGCGACCTTCGACGAGGCGGAGGCGAAGGCGGCGGTCGGGGCCGGGACCGGAGCTGGGACCGGAGCCGGGACTGGGGTCGGGACCGGGGCCAGGGCGGCCGATGCGGAGGCCGGCGCGGCTGCGAGGGGGTGAGCCGCGGCGGCCGGGTTCCGGGCGTGGCCCGCAGGGGCGTACTCCTGGGGGAGTACGCCCGAACGCCACTGGTGGAGGACGCGCGCGGGCGGGGCGCGGGTCTAGCCTTCCGGGCATGATGCCGCCGATGTCCCCGCCGCCGTCGGAGCGGCCGCCCGGTCGGAGCGGGGCCGAGCCCGGTGCCGCGGACGGCCCCACGCCCGCCGACGGTCCGGTCGGGCCGCCGCCCGAGCCGTGGCGTCCGCCGTGGGTGCGGGGTGCCTGGGGCGGCCGGTCGCTGGGGCTCGCGGTGGGCGTCGCCGTGGTGCAGGTGGTCGGGTCGTCGTTCGCCGGGCGGCACCAGAGCGGGCGGGTCCCGCTGGACGCGTTCGGCTACGTCCTGCTGCTGCTCGGCCCGGCCCTCCTGGTGGTGTGCCGCAGCCGGCCGGTGCCGGCGGTGGCGGGCACCTCCGTCGTCACCGCGGGGTACCTGGCCGCCGGGTACCCGTACGGGCCGGTGTTCGCGAGCTGGCTGATCGCCTGCTGCTCGGCGATCGCCTGCGGGCACCGCAGGGCGGCCTGGGCGGGGATGGCGGGGGTGTACCTGGTGCACGTCCTGGTCACCTTCGTGCTGCCGGACGGCTGGCAGCGCGTGCCGCGCACAGCGTTCTCGTGGCAGCAGGAACTCGGCCTGCTGGCCTGGCTGTTGCTCGTGCTGGCGATCGCCGAGATCATCCGGTTCCGGCGCGAGCGGATCGCCGCCCACCGGGCCTACCGGCAGCAGCTGGAGCAGCGCCGGGCCAACGAGGAACGGCTCAAGATGGCCCGGGAGCTGCACGACATCCTGGCCCACAGCCTGTCGCTGATCAACATCCAGGCGGGGGTCGGGCTCGCGCTGCTGGACCAGCGGCCGGAGGAGGCCCGCGCGGCGCTGGCCACCATCAAGTCGACCAGCAAGGAGGCGCTCGGCGAGGTCCGCCAGGTGCTCGCGACGCTGCGCGGGCCCGGGGCGGCGCCGCGCGGCCCGGCGCCCGGGCTGGCCCGGCTCGACGAACTCACCGACCAGGCCGACCGGGTGGGGCTCACGGCCGAGGTGCACGAGCTGGGCGACCGGCGGCCCCTGAGCGCCGCGGCCGACCTCACCGCCTTCCGGATCGTCCAGGAGGCGCTGACCAACGTCGTCCGGCACTCGGCGGCGCGCGAGGCGGTCGTCGTCCTGGACTGGACGGATCCGGAGGCGCTCGTCGTCAGGGTCGAGGACCCGGGCCCGGCGGTGCTCGGCGACGCCGGCGGATCGGGCAGCGGGCTGGCCGGCATGCGGGAACGGGCGGGCGCGTTCGGTGGCACCATCTCCGCGGGAGCGCTGCCGGGCGGCGGCTTCCGGGTACGGGCGGAGCTGCCGACACCGAAGGCGGAGGGCGAGTGATCCGGGTACTGCTGGCGGACGACCAACTGCTGGTGCGGGCGGGCTTCCGGGCCCTGCTGTCGCTGCAGGACGACATCACCGTGGTCGGGGAGGCGGACGACGGCGAGGCCGCGGTGCTGCTCGCCCGCGAACTCGTGCCGGACGTCGTCCTGATGGACATCCGGATGCCGCGGATGGACGGCCTGGAGGCGACCAGGCGGATCGCCGAGGACCCTTCGCTGTCCTCCGTCCGGGTGGTCGTGCTGACCACCTTCGAGCTGGACGAGTACGTCTTCGAGGCGCTGCGGTCGGGGGCCGCGGGTTTCCTGGTCAAGGACACCGACCCGGCCGACCTGCTCCGCGCGATCCGGGTCGCCGTCGCGGGGGACGCCCTGCTCTCCCCGGGCGTGACGCGGCGGCTGATCGGCGAGTTCGCGGCGCGTTCGAAGGCGCCGGAGGCGGCGCCGGCCGGGCTGGCGGACGTCTCAGGGCTCACCGAGCGGGAGCGCGAGGTGCTGGCGCTCGTGGGGATGGGGCTGTCGAACGAGGAGATCGCGCGGCGGCTGGTGGTGAGCCCGCTGACGGCGAAGACGCACGTCAGCCGGGCGATGGTGAAGCTCGGCGTGCGGGACCGGGCACAACTCGTCGTGCTCGCTTACGAGTCGGGGCTCGTGCGGCCGGGCTGGCTGGGCTGAGCGTCCGGGGCCCGGCGCTCCTCCTGGCGGCCGGGCCGCCCCTGGCCGCCGCCTCCCCGGCGACGTTTCGTCCCTCTCCGGCTACTTCCTCCCGGCTGCTTCCGCTCCGGCTACTTCCTCCCCGGCGTGTCACAGCCCGCTCGTACTCCCTCGGGAGTACCCCAACTGCCTCTGCCGGTGGGACGCGTGATGAGACCGCCCGGCGGGACGCTCTAGTCACCTCGGGAAACCGCCCGAGGTCCTGGAGGCCCCACGCCGAGGAGATGAACCACCCATGTACACGCTGCTCGCCGACTGGGACGGGCACGGGCCCGGTCCCTGGATCCTGTTCTTCCCGCTGATCTGGATCGCCGTCGTGTTCCTGGTGATCTTCGTACTGCGCCGGACGGTCTGGCGCCGCGGCTGCGGGTACCGCGCGGGCGCCGACCACCCGCTGGCCGTCCTCGGCCGCCGCTACGCCGAGGGCGACATCGACGCCGAGGAGTACCGCTCGAAGCGGGCCGTGCTCAGCGAGTCGCCGCGGTCGCCGCGCGACGGGGCGGGGGGAGGTGCCGGGAAGTGACGACCCTCGACGTCCTGCACGGCACCGCCGCCCGGGTCGGGGGGGGGGGGCGCGGCCGGCCCCGCCGGGGGGGCCCCGGCGGGCGGGCCCGCGGCGCCCGCCCCGGCCGCCCGGGGGGGGGGGGGGGGGGGGCGGCAAGACCCCCCCTCCGCCGCCCCCCCCCCCCCCGCCGCGGGGGTCGCCGCCGCGTTTACGGTCTACGGCGTCGGCGGCACGGAGGTCCGGGCGCTGGACCGCGTCACGGTGGAGTTCCCGGCCGGGCGCTTCACCGCGATCATGGGACCGTCCGGCTCGGGCAAGTCCACCCTGATGCACTGCGCGGCCGGCCTCGACACCCTCACGGCCGGCCGCGCGTGGATCGGGGACACCGAGCTCGGCCCACTGGGCGACCGGCGGCTCACGCTGCTGCGCCGGGAGCGGCTCGGCTTCGTGTTCCAGGCGTTCAACCTGGTGCCCACGCTCACCGTCCGGGAGAACATCACCCTCCCGCTGGACCTCGCCGGGGCCGCCCCCGACGAGGCCTGGCTGACGACCCTCATCGACGTCGTCGGCCTCGGCGACCGGCTGCACCACCGGCCGAGCGAGCTCTCCGGCGGCCAGCAGCAGCGGGTCGCGGTGGCCCGGGCGCTGGCCGGGCGGCCGCAGGTGGTCTTCGCCGACGAGCCGACGGGCAACCTCGACTCCCGCACCGGCGGCGAGGTCCTCGGCCTGCTGCGCCGCGCGGTGGACGAGATGGGCCGGGCCGTCGTCATGGTCACCCACGACCCGACGGCGGCCGGGTACGCCGACGAGGCGCTGTTCCTCGCCGACGGACGCCTGGTGGACCGGATGGAGCGGCCCACGTCCGGGCTGGTGCTGGACCGGATGAAGGCCTTCGAACGGGGGCGGTCGTGACGGTCCTCGACCCGGTCGTGCTGCGCCTCGGCCTGCGCTCGCTGCGCGCTCACAAGCGGCGGCTGGCCGGCACGCTCCTGTCCATCCTGCTCGGCGTCAGCTTCCTCACCGGCACGATGGTGCTGGGCGACACCCTGCGGGCCAACTTCGACACGTTGTTCGCCGATGCCAACGCGGGCACCGACGTCGTCGTGCGCAGCGCCGACGTGCTCGACTCCCCGGGGACGGCCGGCGGTGTCCGGGCACCGGTGGACGCGGCGCTCGCCGACCGGCTGCGCGCCGTGCCCGGGGTCGCGGCCGCCGAGCCGTCCGTCCAGGGCGCGGGCCAACTCGTCGGCGCCGACGGCAGACCGATCGGTGGCCAGGGCCCGCCCACCCTCGCGGGGAACTGGCTCGCCGACGGTCGGCTCAACCCGTACCGGCTGGCCGAGGGCCGGGCACCGGCCGCCCCGGGCGAGGTCGTGATCAACCGGGGGGCCGCCAAGAGCGGTGGGCTGCACGTCGGTTCGACCACCGTGCTGCGCACGCCCGATCCGGTGCCGGTCACCGTCGTCGGCATCGCGACCTTCGGCGCGAGCGCGGACGGCATGGGGCCGAGCACGTTCACGGCGATGACGTTCGCGGACGCCGAGCGCCACCTCACTCCCGAGGGCGCGGGGCAGGCCAGTTCGATCCAGGTCCGCGCGGCGGGTGGGGTCTCCCAGCAGGAGCTGGCGGCCCGGATCGCGCCGCGGCTGCCGGCCGGGGTGCAGGCGGTCACCGGCGCGGCGGCCACCCGGGAGAGCACCCAGCAGCTGTCCGGGCGCTTCCTGAGCATGTTCACCACGCTGCTGCTGGTCTTCGCCGGGATCGCACTGCTGGTGGCCACGTTCACCATCCACAACACCTTCGCGATCGTGGTCGCCCAGCGGACGAGGGAGAACGCGCTGCTGCGGGCGCTCGGCGCGGTCCGCGGCCAGGTGCTCGCGGCGACGCTCGCCGAGGCCCTGGCGGTCGGCGTGCTGGCCTCGCTCGGCGGGCTGCTGGGCGGGATCGGGGTGGCGACCGGGCTCAAGGCGCTGTTCTCGGCGCTCGGCTTCGCGCTGCCGACCGGCGGCATGGTGATCAGCACCGCCGCGGTGGTGCTGCCGCTCGCGGTCGGGACGCTGGTCGCGGTGGGCTCGGCGCTGCTGCCCGCCGTGCGGGCCGGGCGGACGGCACCGCTGGCAGCGCTGCGCGAGACCGGCGTCGACCGGGCGGCCCAGGGGCGTTCGGGCGTCCTGCGGGTGCTGCTCGGGGGCCTGCTGATCGCGGGCGGGGTGCCGGCGGCGGTGCTCGGTGCCACGGACGGTCCGTCGGTGCTCCTGACGGCCGGCGGGGCGCTCGCGGTGCTGGTCGGCGTGGTGGTGCTCGGGCCGGTCGCGGCGGCGTTCGCGGTACGGGTCCTGGGCGCGCCACTGCCCCGGCTGCGCGGGGTCTCCGGCACCCTGGCCCGTCGCAATGCGGCCCGCAACCCGCGCCGGACGGCGGCCACGGCGAGCGCGCTCATGATCGGGGTCGCGGTGGTGACGCTGTTCACCGTCTTCGGTGCGTCGATCAAGGCCACCCTGGACGACACGGTCGACAAGTCCTTCGCGGGCGATCTCGCCGTCACCGCACCGTCGTTCGGCGCGGGCGGCAGCGGGATCAGCCCCAAGGCGGCCGACGCGCTCGCGGGACTGCCCGAGGTGCGGCAGACGGTCGGCCTCGGCCGCGGCGTGGCCCGGATCGACGGTCACGGCCGGGTGCTGGACGTCACCGATCCGGCCCGCCTGGTCGGGATCGTCGACCTCGGCCGGGTCGAGGGCTCGCTGGACGCCCTCGGCACGGACGGACTGGCGGTCTCCCGCGGCGAGGCGGAGCAGCAGGGCTGGAAGCTCGGCCAGAGCGTGACGGTCGGCTTCGCGGACGGCGCGAGCGGTCCCTTCACCATCCGCGCGCTCTACGAGGGCGGCGGGCTGGCAGGTGACTACCTGATGACCCGCCAGGCCTGGGCGCCCCACCGGGGGCAGGACAGCGACACCCTGGTCGCGGTCGGGCTGCGGGCCGGCGTCTCCCCGGCGGCCGGCAAGGCGGCGGTGCAGCAGGCGCTGGTCCCGTACGGCGGTCCGCAGGTGCAGGACCGGGCGGAGTACGCGGCGAGTGCGGCCGCCGGGGTCGACACGATGCTCTCGGTGGTCTACGCCCTGCTGGCGCTGGCGGTGCTGATCGCGCTGCTGGGCATCGCCAACACGCTGACGCTGGCGGTGCACGAGCGGACCAGGGAGCTGGGCCTGCTGCGGGCGGTCGGCCAGACCAGGGCGCAGCTGAGGGGCATGGTGCGCTGGGAGTCGGTGCTGGTGGCCGCCTTCGGGACGGTCGGCGGGCTCGGCCTCGGGGCCTTCCTCGGCTGGGCGCTCGTGCGGGCCTCCGACAGCGCGGGGACGGGTTCGTTCGCGATACCGCCGGTGCAACTGGCGGTGGTCCTGACGGCCGGTCTGCTGGCGGGCGCGGTGGCCGGGCTCCGTCCGGCGGGCCGGGCGGCACGGCTGGACATCCTGCGGGCGATCGCCACGGACTGACCGGCGGGAGAGCGCGGGACCACAGGGAGGTGACCCAGGAAGGGCCCGGGCCGGAGAGGGCCCACAGCGAGGAAGGGCGCAGACCGAGGAGGGGCTCAGGGCAGGAAGGGCCCAGGACGAGGAAGGGCTCAGCGGAAGGAGGGCCAAGGAACGGACATGGTGAACGCCCCAGAAGAAGGCACCGACCCGGCACCCGGCCGGGACGTCAGTCCGCCGCCCGCGGGAACACCTCCCGCAGCAGCGGGTCCGGCAGGCCGCGGCGGCGCCACTCGCGCGGGTAGCCGAGCGAGACCTCCTCGAAGGGCACGCCGTCGTAGCTGGTCTTGCGCGGGATGTGGAGGTGGCCGTAGATCATCGCGGCGGTGTTGAAGCGGCGGTGCCAGTCGGCCGTCAGCTCGGTGCCGCACCACTGGGCGAACTCGGGGTACCAGAGGATCTCGGTGGGGTGGCGGACCAGCGGGTAGTGGTTGACCAGGACGAGCGGCAGGTCCGGGTCGCAGGCCGCGAGCCGCTGCTCGGTCAGCCGGACGCGCTCGCGGCACCAGGAGTCGCGGTCCGGGAACGGATCGGGGTGCAGCAGCCGCTCGTCCGCGCACACGATGCCGCTCTCGTAGGCGGCCGCCAGGGACTCCTCCTTGGTGGTCGTGCCCGGCGCACGGAAGGAGTAGTCGTAGAGGAGGAAGAGCGGGGCGACGGCGACCGGCCCGCCGGCACCCTGCCAGACCGGGTACGGGTCCTCGGGGGTGAGCACCCCGAGCCGGCGGCACATGGCGACCAGGTGCTCGTAGCGGGCCACGCCGCGCAGCTGCACCGGGTCCTCGGGGTGGGTCCACAGCTCGTGGTTGCCGGGGGCCCACACCACGCGGGCGAAGCGTTCGGCGAGCAGTCCGAGCGCCCACTCGATGCTGGTGGAGAGCTCGGCGACGTCACCGGCGACGATCAACCAGTCGTCGGGGCTGGTGGGTTGGAGCTTCTCCACCAGGCCGCGGTTCTCCTCGTAGGAGATGTGCAGGTCGCTGACGGCGAGCAGCCTCCCGCCCGCCGCGCCGCTCCCCGGCTGCGCTCCGCTGCCGTACTCGGTCGTCACTCCTGCCCCCTGTGGTCACCGGTCGATGCCGCCACAGTACGGGGCAGGGCCGGGTTCGCGGGGCGGAACCGCGGAGCTCAGCGGCGCGCGGGGACGCGGCCGGGCTCAGGAGCTGGGGGTCCGGTTCAGGAGCCGAACTCCATGATCACGCCGTGCGCCGAGACGGTGGTGGCGGTGAAGACGGCGAGCGCGGCGACGCCGAGCACGAGGCCGAGGACCGCCCGGCCGCGTCGCCGGGTGCCGCGGACCAGGGCGAGCGTGCCGAGGACGATGGCCAGCGGACCGAGGACGATGTTGAAGATCAGCAGGCCGGGGAGGCCGAGCAGGAAGGAGGCGACGGCGAGGTTGTCGGCCTCGGTGACGGTCGCTTGGCTCGCGGTGGCCGGCTGGTGGTCGGTGACGGTGCTCATGACGGTGGCGGGTCCTCTCGGGTGAAAGGAGCGGAGAAAGGAGCTGGGTCGGAAGGAGCCGAGGGCGGCAGGGGCTCAGCGCTGCCGCAGGCGGGCGATGCCCTCGCGGGCGCCAAAGGCGAGCAGCCAGGCGGTGATGGCGGCGGAGGCGGTGAGGAAGACCGGGAGCGAGGTGTGTGCGGCGGCGCCGATCAGGACACCCATGGCGACGAGGGCGGAGAGCAGGATCACGGCCGACCAGTCCTTTCCGGTTTCGGCTTCGGGTTCGACGTCGGTTTCAGTCTCGGCGTCGAGCCTGACCCCGGTTTCGGTTGACAAGTGTTCACCGAGTTGGCCTCACTCTACGCCGGGCTGGCCAGGTTCGGCAAACAGTTGTTTACTGAATGGCGTGAATCACACCGAGGGGGCCGAGTCGCCCCGGAGCGCAGGGGCCGAGCAGCCCGAGATCGTCGGCGCCAGACAGGCCCAGAAGCAGCAGAGTCGCCGGGCGCTGCTGGACGCAGGCCTGCGCCTGCTGGCCGATCAGAATCTCGCGAGCCTCGGCGTCCGCGAGGTCACCCGCGCCGCCGGGCTGTCCCCGGCCGCGTTCTACCGGCACTTCCCGGACCTCGCCGCGCTCGGCGTCGCGTTGGTCGAGGAGTCCCTGGCGAGCCTGCACCTCATGATCCGCTCGGTGCTCGTCGGGGAGGGCGGCGCCGAGGAGCTGATCGACCGTGCGGTCGACGTCATCCAGCGGCACGTCCGTGAGAACCGTGCGCACGTGCGCTTCCTCGCGCGCGAGCGGCACGGCGGTGTCCGGCGGGTGCGGGAGGCGATCGACGCCGAACTCGGCCGTTTCGCGGCGGAGGTGGGTGCGGCGCTCGGGCTCCAGCCGGTCTCGGCGGGCTGGAGCGAGGGCGACCTGCGGATGCTCGCCGAGTTGTACGTGGACCACATGGTGTCCACGGCCGCCGCGTTCCTGGAAGCGCTGGAGGCCCAGGAGGCCGATCCGGGCCGCGAAGGGCGGATCGCCGCGACGGCCCGGCTGCAGTTGCGCCTGATCAGCGTCGGTCGGCGCCACTGGCAGGGGAGTTGAGCGCACCGGCCGGCCGGAGTCGATGACCGCGGCCGGGGTGTGCCCCGGCCCTTCCGAGCGACCTCTCCGTTGACCTCTCCGTTGACCTCTCGGTGGCGGCGGACCTCTTGACATCTAGTCATGTCCGCGACAGCTTTGGTGGACCCCCACACCGAGAGGTCTCTCATGAGGAAGCCGCTCATAGGCATGCTCGCGACGGTCCTGGTCGCCGGAGCCACCACGCTGGCCGGACTGGCCCCGGCACAGGCCGCCCCCCTTGCGAACGCCGCCCCCCTTGCGAACGCCGCCCCCCTTGCGAATGTCGCGACGGGCGCCAAGGGCGCCATCGCCGCCCCCGCCCCGGCGGATGCCGCCGTCGACTTCACCGGCACGGTGGCGCTCGACAACTGTTCCGGGTCGCTGGTCCGGATGCCCGGCTCGGCAGGCAGTGACCCCGCACTCGTCCTGTCCAACGGCCACTGCCTGGAGTCCGGTATGCCCGGCCCCGGTCAGGTGGTCACCGACCAGCCGTCCAGCCGGACGTTCACCCTGCTCGACGGTTCCGGCGCCGACCTCGGCACGCTGAACGCGGTCAAGGTGGTCTACGGCGCCATGACCGACACCGACGTGTCGATCTACCAGCTCGACTCCAGCTACGACACGATCCAGGCGCAGTACGGGATCGCCCCGCTGACCGTCTCCGCCGACCACCCCGCCCAGGGGGCCGCCATCCGGGTGGTCTCCGGTTACTGGAAGCGGATCTACTCCTGCTCGGTCGACGGTTTCGCCTACCAACTGCGCGAGGCGGACTGGACGTTCAAGGACTCGGTCCGCTACACGTCCGGCTGCAACGTGATCGGCGGCACCTCCGGCTCGCCGGTGGTCGACGCGAACAGCGGGTTGCTGGTCGCCGTCAACAACACGATCAACGAGAACGGCCAGTCCTGCACGCTGAACAACCCGTGCGAGGTCGACCAGGGCGGCGCGGTGACGGTCCACCAGGGCATCGGCTACGCCCAGGAGACGTACATCATCCCGCCCTGCTTCGGCGCCGGGAACGTCCTCGACCTCACCCTGCCCGGCTGTGCCCTTCCCCGCCCCTGACCAGCACCTTCCGCGATGGGCCGCCCGCCACCCGGCGGGTGGCCCATTCGGCCGTCCACCGGGCGGCCGCCGCACCAACCGCACCGCAGAGTAGTGCCGATGAGGCAGCTGTCATATCCGTTGACCAGATGGAGAGTTGATGAGCACCAGGTTCAGAAGACTGCTGGTTTCCGCCCTGCTGATACCGCTGCTGAGCGCCAGCGGCGGCCTGGCGGCCCCGGCGTTCGCTCAGGCCCCGGCGTTCGCGCAGGGCACGGCCGCGACCGCCGCCCACGCGCAGCGCGACGTGGCCGCCGACCCGACCGCGGACATCAAGGCCCGCCTCGCGGCGATCCCGGGGATGACCATCACCGAGGAGAAGCCGACCGACGCGGACCACCGGTACTTCCTCCTCACCTACACCCAGCCGATCGACCACTTCCGTCCCTGGCTGGGCACCTTCCAGCAGCGCATCAGCGTGCTGCACCGCGGCTACGACCGCCCGACCGTCTTCTACACCAACGGCTACACGCTGGGCACCACGCCCTCGCGCACCGAGCCGACCCGGCTGGTCGACGGCAACCAGGTCTCCATCGAGTACCGGTACTTCACCCCGTCGCGCCCGGAGCCGGCGGACTGGACCAAGGCCGGCATCCGCCAGGCGGCCGCCGACTCGCACCGGATCGTGACCGCGCTCAAGGAGATCTACCAGCAGGAGTGGCTCTCCACCGGCGCCAGCAAGGGTGGCATGTCCTCCACCTACTACCGCCGGTTCTACCCGGACGACGTGGCGGGCACGATCGCGTACGTCGCGCCGAACAACACCGACGTGAACGACGACGCGCCGTACTCCGAGTTCTTCCGGAACGTCGGCACCCCCGAGTGCCGGGCCGCGCTCGACGCGGTGCAGCGCGAGCTGCTGGTGCGCCGGGATCGGCTGGAGGCGCGCTTCACGGCCGACAACAAGGCGGCCGGCTCGACCTTCGCCGTCGTCGGTTCGGTGGACCGGGCCTACGAGGGCAGCGTGCTCGACGTGGTCTGGGGCTTCTGGCAGTACAGCCTGCAGTCCGACTGCGCGAAGGTCCCGGTGGCGGCCACCGCGACCGACGACGAGCTGTACAAGTGGTTCGACGCGCAGGAGGGCGTGACCAGCTCCAGCGACCAGGGCCTCGCCAAGTACACCGCGTACTACTACCAGGCCGCGACCGAACTCGGCGCGCCCTACTTCGACGTCTCGTACCTGAAGGACCTCCTGCACTACGACTACAAGGAGCTGTACGCGCCCCGCGCGTACGTGCCCAAGGAGATCCCGACCACCTTCAACCCGAAGGCGATGCCCGACATCGACCGCTGGGTGAAGCGCGAGGCCGAGCGGATCATCTTCGTCTACGGCGGCAACGACCCGTGGGGCGCCAAGCCGTTCGAGCTCGGCCGGGGCAGCGACGACTGCTACGTCTACACCGTCCCGGGCGGCAACCACGGCTCCAACATCGGCAAGCTGCCGGCCGAGGAGTCGGCCGCGGCGACCGCCAAGGTGCTGGAGTGGGCCGGCCTGGCCGGTGGCCAGGACGACGCGCGCTCGCTCGCGAAGTCGCAGTCGCAGTCGCAGGCACCGTCGTCGCAGTACCGGATCCCGCCGTTCGGCCCGCTCGACGAGGAGGGCCAGAAGCTGGAGCGCCACCCGCTCTAGTGCCGTAGCCGGGTACCACGCACGCAGGAAGGCCGCCTCCGCTCGGTGAATTCGAGGGGGCGGCCTTTCGCGTCCGGTTCTCGCTCCGGCTTTCGCGTACGGCTCTCGCTCCGGCTCTCGCATCCGGCCGGAAGCCGCCCCCGCCGAACCCCTCCCCGAAGCAGTGAATCGGTGCTTCAATGCTTCCATGGCCTACCGACGCACCCCCGCCGTCCAAGCCCGTCTGGACGCCCAGCGCGAGGCCGTGCTGCAGGCGGCCGTCGGCCTGCTCGCCGAGCGCGGGTACGGCGGCTGCACGATGGCCGCGGTCGCGGACCGCGCCGGGATCGCCACCGGCAGCGTGTACCAGCACTTCACCAACAAGGCAGAGTTGTCGGTGCAGTTGTTCCGCCGGGTGGTCACGCGCGAGATCGCCGCGGTGAACGCGGCCGTCGCCCGCCGGGAGACGCCCGAACAGCGGATCGCCGCGGTCGTGGAGACGTTCGCCGCCCGCGCCCTGCGCGCGCCACGGCTGGCGTACGCGCTGCTGGTCGAGCCGGTCGACGCGGTCGTGGACGCCGAACGCCTGGTGTTCCGGCGGGCGTTCCGCGACGTGATCGCGGCCGAGATCGCCGCCGCCGTGGCCGCCGGGCGGCTGCCCGCCCAGGACCCGGTGCTGACCGCCGCCGCCCTGGTCGGCGCGGTCGGCGAGGCCCTGGCCGGCCCCCTGGCCGCCGAGCCCGAGCCCGAGTCGGCCCGCGCCGAGCCCGAGCCCGAGTCGGCCGGCATGGAGCCCGAGTCGGCCCCCGCCGAGCCCGAGCCGCCCCGCACCACCCCCGCCGGAGCCGGACCCGAACGGACCACCGCCGAGGTGGTCCCCGCCCTGGTCTCCTTCACCCTGCGTGCCCTGGGAGGACGCGATGACAGCGACGCATGAGGTCACCAACCAGGTGCCCCTGCCGTACGGACACGACACCGCCGCCGATCCGACCCTGCTCGCCGCCCTGGACCGGGCCGGCGCCGGCTGGGCCGAGCCCGAGCTGCGCGAGCTCGGCCGACTGGCCGGCTCCGAGCAGGCCGCCGAGTGGGGCCGGCTGGCCAACGAGAACCCGCCGGTGCTGCGCACCCACGACCGCTTCGGCCACCGGATCGACGAGGTCGAGTTCCACCCGGCCTGGCACGAGCTGATGCGCACCGCCGTCTCCCACGGCCTGCACGCCGCGCCCTGGCGGGACGGCCGGCCCGGCGCCCACTCCGCCCGCGCCGCGAAGTTCTTCGTGTGGGGCCAGGTCGAGGCGGGTCACACCTGCCCGGTCTCGATGACCTACGCCGCCGTCCCGGCCCTGCGGGCGAACCCTTCCCTGGCGGCCGAGCTGGAACCGCTGCTGGCCGCCACGGAGTACGACTTCGGGCTGCGCGAGCCGCGCTCCAAGCGCGGGCTGATCGCCGGCATGTCGATGACCGAGAAGCAGGGCGGCTCGGACGTCCGCACCAACACCACCACGGCCACCCCGCACGCGGACGGCACCTACCGCCTGACCGGCCACAAGTGGTTCACTTCGGCGCCGATGTCCGACCTCTTCCTGACGCTCGCCCAGGCGCCGGGCGGGCTCAGCTGCTTCGTGCTGCCGCGCGTGCTCCCGGACGGCGGCCGCAACCGCCTCCACCTGATGCGGCTCAAGGACAAGCTGGGCAACAAGTCCAACGCCTCTGCCGAGCTGGAGTACGACGGCGCGGTGGGCTGGCTGGTCGGCGAGGAGGGCCGGGGCGTGCCGACCATCATCGAGATGGTCAACATGACCCGCCTCGACTGCACCGTCGGCGGCGCCTCCGGCATGCGCTACGGCGCGACCCGGGCCGTCCACCACGCCGTCCACCGGCGGGCGTTCGGCAAGGCGCTGGTGGACCAGCCGCTGATGCGCAACGTGCTCGCCGACCTGGTGGTGGAGTCCGAGGCCGCCACGGCCGTCGCCATGCGGCTGGCCCACGCCACCGACCTCGCCCTGGCCGGGGACGAGAACGAGGCGCTGGTACGGCGGTTGGGGCTGGCCGTCGCCAAGTACTGGGTCTGCAAGCGCGGTCCGGCGCACGCGGCCGAGGCGCTGGAGTGCCTGGGCGGCAACGGCTACGTGGAGGAGTCCGGCATGCCGCGGCTCTACCGGGAGGCGCCGCTGGTCTCGATCTGGGAGGGCTCGGGCAACGTCGCCGCCCTGGACGCGCTGCGGGCCATGGCCAGGCGCCCGGAGAGCGTCGAGGCGTTCCTCGGCGAGCTCGACTCGGCGGCCGGCGCGGACCGCCGCCTGGACGCGGCGGTCGCCGAACTGCGCAAGCAGCTCTCCGACCCGACGGACCTGGAGTACCGCACCCGCCGCCTGGTCGAGGCGATGGCGCTGGCCTTCCAGGGCTCGCTGCTCGTCCGGTACGGCAGCCCGGCGGTGGCCGACGCGTTCTGCGCGACCCGCCTCGGCGGCGACCACGGCGGTGCGTTCGGCACCCTGCCGCCCGGCGTCGACGTCACGGAGATCATCGACCGCGCCCGCCCGGTGCCCGCGTGAACGACCACACCGCGGAAGGCGCCGAGGCGGCGGCCGTCCGGGCGTTCTGGCGGGACCTCGGCCTGCCCGGCCTGATCGATGTCCACACCCACTTCATGCCGCAGAACGTCCTCGACAAGGTGTGGGCGTACTTCGACGCGGCCGGCCCGCTGGTGAACCGCCCCTGGCCGATCACCTACCGGGAGGCCGAGGAGCGGCGCGTCGAGCGGCTGCGGGAGTTCGGCGTCCGCGCGTTCACCTCCATGCTCTACCCGCACAAGCCGGGCATGGCCGCCTGGCTGAACGCGTGGGCCGCGGACTTCGCCGCCCGCACGCCGGACTGCCTGCACACCGCGACGTTCTTCCCCGAGCCCGGGGCGGCGGAGGACGTGGCGCGCGCGATCGACGAGGGCGCCCGGGTGTTCAAGGCACACCTCCAGGTCGGCGGCTACGACCCGGCGGACGCGCGGCTGGACGACGTGTGGGGGCTGCTGGCGGAGAGCGGCACCCCGGTGGTGACGCACTGCGGATCCGGGCCGGTGCCGGGCAAGTTCACCGGTCCGGGGCCGATCGGCGAGGTGGTGGCCCGCCACCCCGGGCTGGTGCTGGTGGTCGCCCACCTCGGCATGCCCGAGTACCGGGACTTCCTCGACCTCGCCGAGCGCCACCCGGCCGTCCGGCTGGACACCACGATCGCGTTCACCGACTTCGCCGAGGCCGACGTCCCGTTCCCGCGCGACGAACTCCCGCGCCTGCGCGGGCTGCAGGAGCGCGTCCTGCTCGGCAGCGACTTCCCGAACATCCCGTACCGGTACGTCCACCAGCTGGAGTCGCTGGCCGGGCTGGGCCTGGGGGAGGAGTGGCTGCGGGCCGTCTGCCACGACAACGCGGCGGGTCTGTTCGGTCTCGGCGGCCCGTCCGCGTAGGCCGCAGAACGATCGCGTGCAGCAGGTCAGTCGACGTCCGCAGCATCCGGACCACGTCCGCGTGCAGCAGGTCAGTCGACGTCCCCAGCACCTGGACCACGTCCGCGCCCCGCAGGTCAGTCGACGTTCCGCAGCACCCGGACCACGTCCGCGTGCAGTCCGGGCGCGGCGGCGAGGAACCCGTCGGACGCGGCCGTCCAGGCCGCCCCGGCGGTGTCCGTCACCGTCGCGCCCGCCTCGCTCGCGATCAGTGCGCCGGGCAGCAGGTTGGGCGCGTCGGCGCCGTACTCCCAGAACAGCGCGAGGTGCCCGGAGCCGACCTGCGCCACCTGGAGGGCGGTCGGGCCGAGGTTGCGCACCGCGACGACGGCGCCGGCCATCGCGGTCAGCGACTCGCCCGCCCGGCGCAGGGCGACCGGGTCGCCGGCGGCGGTCGGCGGCTGGCTGGTCGCCGCGACGGCCGACCCCAGGGTGCGGGGCAGCGGGGCGATCGGCCGCCCGTCCAGGTGAGCGCCGCCGCCGAGCACGGCGCGGTAGGTCCGTCCACCGAGCAGCTCGGGCGCGTGGACCACGGCCAGCACGGCCCGGCCGTCCCGGACGAGCGTCGCGGTGACGGCCCAGTACGGCAGGCCGAGCAGGTACTGCACCGCGCCGTCGGTGGCGTCGCACAGCCACCACTCGCCCTCGGCCGGCACCGCGCCGTCGAACTCGTCGTCCAGCCAACCGGCGTCCGGGCGCAACGAGCCGAGCCGCTCCCGCAGTTCGGCTGCGGCGGGGCCGTCGATCTCGGCGAACCGCGCCACCGCCTCCTCGGCCGTCCGCGCCGGGGTCGGCTCGGTGGGCCGTCGCGCCACCAGCTTCGCGCCGACCTCGCGCACCGCGGCCTCCACACCCTCGGCCAGCGCCCACAGCTCCATCGTCGTACCCCACTCCTGGCCGGACCGTCCGGCCGCACAGGACAAGGAGTACCGTCAGACCGGATGAACGAGACGCTCAATGGGCTAGGAATGATGGAGATCGGACACCATGGACCTATTGACGGCTGATCCGGACACGGCCCTCGACCTCCTCGACCGCCGGCTGGTCTGCGCGCTCCAGGTCGACGGCCGGGCCGAGACCGGCCGGATCGCCGAGGTGCTGGGCGTCTCAGCCCGGACGGTCACCCGTCGCCTGGCCAGGCTGCGCGGGGCCGGCGTGCTGCGGGTGGTGCGGATGCCGGACGTGGAGGACGCGGCCGTCGGCGCGCTGCTGCTGCGCGTGCGGGTGCTGCGCGGCACGGTGGACGCCATTGCGAAGGCCTTGGCCGACCGCCCGGATGTGCCGTTCGTCGACGTGATGCTCGGCGGCCAGGAGATCGGCGCCGTCATGTTGAGCGACGCCGGCGGCCGCGACCGCCTGCTGTACGGGCAGCTGCCCGCGACCGCCGCCGTCACCGAGACCACCACCCACGCCGTCCTGCACGCCTACGCGGACGCCGGGCAGTGGCAGGCCGGATACCTGGAGGCGGACGAAGCCGCGGCGCTCGCCCGGCCCGTCGCACCGCGCCCGCGGACGCCCCCGCCGTTGGACGAGCTGGACCACGCGCTGCTGGCCCGGCTCACCGAGGACGCCCGGCAGTCGCACGCCGCCCTCGCCGAGGCCGTCGGCGCACCCGAGTCGACCGTCCGCCGCCGCCTGCACCGCCTCGACGAGTCCGGGCTGCTGCGCACCCACGCGACCGTCGACCCCCGGCTGCTCGGCCTGGCCGTGGACGCCAACCTCTGGCTGGACGTGCCGCCCGGCCGGCTCGCCGAGACCGGCGCGGCCCTGGCCCGGCACCCGCACGTGCACGGGGTGCTCGCGACCAGCGGGCCGACGAACCTGATGGCCGCGGTGTTCTGCCGGGACCACGCGGGGCTCTACCGGTTCGTCACGGACACCCTCGGCCCGCTCGGGGTGACGCGCGCCGAGACGGCGATCGTCGCGCGCGCGGTGAAGCGGGCGGGCGTCCCGCTCAGGAGGCTCGGCCCACAGCGGTGACCGGGCCCACCGGGGCCTCACCAGCGTCCCGGCGTCCCAAGTGCCCAAGCACCCAAGCGCCCCGGCGCCCCAATGCCCAAGCGCCTACCGGCCTCAGACGCCGGTGCTCGACCCCGGACGGATGACCATCAGCACCACGACGACCGCCCACAGCAGGTTGAAGACGCCGGCCGTCATCGGCAGCATCTTGAGGCCCTTCACGGCCTTGTCGCGCTGCTCGTCCCCGGTCTCCTGGGCGAGCGCGTCGACGGCGGCCTGCTGGCCGGGCAGCACGAAGAGCAGCAGCGAGAGCGCGGCGACCGCGGTCAGGACCATCGAGACGATCAGCCAGGACTGCCCGAGCACGTCCATCACCTGGGCCAGTCCGATGCCCAGCACCGGCACGGCCACCCCCAGCAGCGCGTAGACCTGGGTGATCCGGTGCAGGATCCGCAGCACGCCGGCGTCGGAGGCCTGGTCGGGCCCGCCCGCCAGCGCCGCCTTCGCACGGCGCGGGAACATGCTGACGGCCACCGCGACCGGGCCTATGAACAGGACCGACGCGAGGACGTGCAGGCTCAGCAGGAACTTGGCCATGGCGGGGACACCCTTAATCCGGCGGTGGGCAGCGATTCGGCGGGGCGGCCGCGGTCCGGCGCCCGACCAGGCACGCTAACACCGCTTACCCCGGCGCCCGCCGCGCGGGTCAGGCCCCGGCCGTCAGCTCCACGACCTGCGGCTCGGCGGTGCTGACCGCCGCCACCGCGGCGCCGTGCGCCGGGTCCGTCCAGTCGACGAAGTGCAGGTCCTGGTGGCGGCTGCGCAGCGGGCCGTCCGCCGGGACGGCCAGTGGCAGGTCGGAGAGGTCGACCGCGGCCAGCGTGTCCATGCTGGTCCGCCCGATCTTGATCAGCGACTCCTTGCGCACCCACAGCCGCAGGAAGGCCCGGTCCGGCTCCGGGGCCGCCTGCACCAGGGCGAGCTCGGCCGGCGCGAGCACCCGCTGCGCGACCTCGCCCAGCGAGCGCCCGCGCGCGGCGAGCTCGACGTCGACGCCGACGGGCTCGAAGCCGGCGGCCGCGGCGACCACGCCCCGGGTGTGCGAGAGGCTCACGTGCACGTCCGGGTGGTCCGGGAGGAACGGCTTGCCGTGGTCGGCCCGGCCGCAGTCGGGGCACTGCTGGGCGAGCGCGAGGCCGTCGGCCGGGACGCCGAGGAGCCGGGCGGCGCAGAGCCGGACCAGGAGGTGGCCGGCGGTGAAGTCGACCCGCCCGGTCTCCGTCCGGAAGCGTGCCGCGCGTTGCCGTTCGAGGTCCGTGAGCAGGTGCTCGCCCACCTCGGGGCGGCGCAGGACGGCCTCGGCGGAGGCGACGGTGACGAGCGGGGCGGGCCGGTCCTGGCGCCGGTCGTGGTCCTCGGTGGTCATGTCCCCAACCTAGGCCATGGGCCCGCGCCCCGGGGGCCGGTCGATCCGCTCGGCCGTTCGATGGACACCGGGATCGGATCCGAGGATCCACAGGGTATGAATAGTCCGATTTGTGACGTTATGTCGCGAATATGTGGGATCACCAGGTAATCACCCGAAGATGGCAGGTTGAGCGACCTGCCTCTTTCCTTGTGTGGAGGAACGCGTCGATGGGTCAGGGCACCGGTACGCCGGATCACAGAACGACCGCCGTGAAGAGACCGCAGGTTCCCGGCCGCCGGGCCGTGCGGATCGCCGTCGCCACGGCCTTCGCCGCGGTGCCGATGGCCGCCGTGCTGTCGGTCGTTTCCGCCGCGCCGCTGGCGCCGCCGCTCGGCGCCTGCACCGGGCCCGACTGCCCGTCCACCTGGCCGCCGCCGAACAACGGCGACTTCACCGGCCGGGACGCCACGATCAACGTCTTCACCGGCGGCGACTACACCGTCAACGGCCGTGCCGCCGAGGCCGAGGGCAAGATCGTCACGCTCGGGGTCCTGACCCTCGACAAGAACGGGGGCGGCGTCTACAACATGGGCGTCGTGGGCGTCGGCTCACGCGTCGTGCCGCCCAACGGCAGCGACTTCGTCACCACCGGCGGCAACGTCGACGTGAAGAGCGGCAACTCGATCCTGATCGGCGGCAGCGACTCCCACGGCCCGGCTTTCGGCAACCTGCGCCACGCGGGCAGCGTCACCGGAACCGTCAGCATCGACCCGATCGGCGAGTCGATCCAGGACCCGAACGCGGCAGCGCCGTACCAGACGGTGCTCACCCAGATCGAGGAGGTCTCGGACTGCGTCGGGCGGGCCACCGCCACGGGCACCGTCGACGTCTCCTCCAGTCAGGCCACCTTCACCGGTGACGGCACCAGCACGAAGCAGGTCTTCAACGTCACCCGGAACCTCGCCTCGCCGACCGGCGGGCAGATCGGCCTGGTGTTCAACAACATCCCGGCCGGGGCCACCGTCGTGGTGAACATGCTCGGCGACAGCCCGGTCATCAACACCTACACGGGCTCCGGCCTGGCCGGGGACCAGACCACCGACATGCGCTCGAAGCTGATGTACAACTTCCCGACCGCGACCACGGCGCAGATCCTCGGCAGCGCCCAGTTCCAGGGCTCTGTCCTGGCGGGCAACCCGGGCGGGACGACGACCATCGCCCAGGCGGGCATGAACGGCCGGGTGTACCTCGCGGGCAACCTGATCCACACCGGCACCGGCGGCTACGAGATCCACAGCTACCCGTTCGACGGGGACCTGCCGGAGTGCAAGACCTCGCCGAGCCCGTCGCCGTCGTCCAACTCGCCGTCCCCTTCGCCGACGAACTCGCCGTCCCCTTCGCCGACGAACTCGCCGTCTCCGACGAACTCGCCTTCGCCGACCAACTCGCCGTCTCCGACGAACTCGCCTTCGCCGACCAACTCGCCGTCTCCGACGAACTCGCCGTCGCCGACGAACTCGCCTTCGCCGACCAACTCGCCTTCGCCGACCAACTCCCCGTCTCCGACGAACTCCCCGTCGCCGTCCCCGACCGCGAGCACCACGTCGCCGTCGGCCACCACCACCTCGCCCTCGGCGAGTTCGTCCACCGCGGGCCCCGTGCCGACCAGCTGGCACCCGACCGGGCACGAGTCCAGCGGTCACCACCACGGTGGCGGTGAGCTGCCGTCGACGGGCGCGGGCAACGCCCCGTTCGTCCTCGGCGCCGCGGGTGTCGGCGCACTCGCCCTCGGCGGCCTCGCCGTGATGGTCGCCCGCCGCCGCGGCCGCCACAGCTGACCACCCCCACGGCACGACGGGGCGCCCCGGCGCACCCCCCCGCGCGGCCCCGCCCC